>CAYXZN010000082.1:0-8904 GCA_964469325.1 uncultured Steroidobacteraceae bacterium | reverse complement strand
TCAACGGCTACGGCGAGCGCTGCGGCAACGCCAACCTGGTGACCATCTGGGCCAACCTGGCGCTCAAGCTGCACCTCCCGACCGTCCCGTCCGGCGCGGACCTGACCCGCCTCCCCGAGCTGTCGCGCTTCGTGGCCGAGGTGGCGAACATCGCGCCCGACGCCCACCAGCCGTACGTGGGAGCGAGCGCCTTCGCGCACAAGGGCGGCGTCCACGGCTCGGCGACGCTTCGGGTCGAGCAGGCCTACCAGCACGTCGATCCGGCCATCGTCGGCGGGCATACGCGCCTGGTGGTCAGCGAGCTGGGTGGGCGGGCCAACGCGGCGTGGCGCGTGGGACAGCTCGAGGAGCTGGCCGGCGCATCGCTCGACCCGGCCGAGCTTTCGCGGCTGGTGAAGCGGCTCGAGGCCGAGGGGGCCAGCTTCGAGGGGGCCGATGCGTCCTTCGAGCTGCTCGTCCGCCGTCTCCAGCCCGACTACCAGCCCCCGTTCCGGATCGTCGACTTCACGGTGCTGGTCGAGCAGCGGGGCGAGACCAACCGCCGAGCCGAGGCGAGCGTCCGCGTCCAGGTCGACGGGGAGTTCCTCCACACCGCGGCCGACGGCAACGGGCCGGTGCACGCGCTCGACCGCGCCCTGCGCAAGGCGCTCGGCGCCTTCTACCCGGTCCTGGACGGCGTGCACCTGGTCGACTACAAGGTCCGCATCCTCGACGGCGAGGCGGCGACCGGGGCCAGGACGCGGGTCGTCATCGAGACCGGCAGCGAGGCGGGGAGCTGGATCACCGCCGGCTCGGACACGAACATCATCGCCGCCTCGGTCGAGGCCCTGCGCGACTCGTTCGAGTACGCGCTCTGGCTCCTCGGGGGGCGGCCTGAGCGCCGGGAGGAGCGTACCGCCGGCCGTGGCATGCCGGACGTCGTCACTCTCGAGGCGGCGCAGGCATCGGCCGGCGCAGAGGGAGAGGTCGCATGATCACCACCGACGGCAGGCGGACCCGCCGCAGGGCCTCGGCCGCCGGCACCCGGACCCAGCCGACCGGCGGCGACGGAACCCAGCTGGAGCTGGGCGCCTGGGCCTACTTCGAGGGCCAGCTGCGCCCGCTCGAGGAGGCGAGGGTGAGCATCGCCACCCACGCCCTCAACTACGGGACCGCCGTCTTCGAGGGGATCCGCGCGTACCGTCAGCACGACGGCTCGCTGGCGCTCCTGTTCGCCGCCGAGCACTACGAACGGCTGCTCCACAACGGGCGGCTGCTGCGGGCATCGGCGGACGAGACGCCGGCTCAGCTCGTTGAGCTGACGCGCGAGATGCTCCGCCGCAACGCCCACCCCGGCGACGTGTACGTGCGTCCGCTCCTGTACAAGGCCGCGCACTCCATCCGCCTCCAGCTCAGCGGGCTGGTCGATCGGATCGCGATCTTCAGCTTCCCGCTCGGCGACTACGTCCCGACCGGTGGGCTGCAGGCCACCGTCTCGGCCTGGCAGCGGGTGAACGACAACGCCATCCCGGCCCGGGGCAAGATCTCAGGCTCGTACGTCAACGCCTGCTTCGCCGCCGAGGACGCCCACGCCGGGGGCTACGGCGAGGCGATCCTGCTCACCGGCGACGGCCACGTGGCCGAGGCCTCCTCGGCCAACCTGTTCGTGGTCCACGACGGCCAGGTCGCCACGCCCCCGCTGGCCGATGACGTCCTGCCGGGCATCACCCGCGCCGCGGTGCTCCAGCTCGCCGCCGACGCCGGCTACCGGCTCACCGAACGCAAGGTCGACCGCACCGAGCTGTACCTGGCCGACGAGGTCTTCCTCACCGGCACCGGCGTGCAACTCGCGCCGGTCGCATCGATCGACGGCCGACCGGTTGGATCCGGCGTCTACCCGGTCGCCGCCGATCTCCAGGGCCGCTACTTCGCCGCCGTTCGCGGGCGGGACGCCCGCTACGCCGGCTGGCTGACTCCCGTCTGACCCAACGCCAACCCACACGCCAGAGCCAAGGAGGTTCACCGATGACGTCCACCCAGCCCGACCCGTTCGCCGATGGCGCGACCGCCCCGGCGCTCAGCATCGAGCGCTGGTCGGCCGGCTCGAGCAGCGAGCGCGACAGCCGCGCGAGCCTCGTCCTGTTCGGCGGCGGATGGCGATGGCGCGCGCACGCCACGGGCAACGGCGCCATCGACGCCCTGATGCGCGCCGTCGACCAGGCGCTCGCCCCCGTCCTCGGGGAGGGCGTGCAGCTCGTCACCTACGAGGTCCACGCCACCGGCGAGGGGCACGACACGGCCGCGGTGGTGACGGTCAGCGTCCGCTCCCGAGAGGTGGAGGAGTCACCGCGGTACCCGGGTCGGGCGACCCATGACAACGTCCTCGAGGCGAGCCTGGCCGCCTACGTCGATGCCATCAACCACTACCTGGCCGATCACGGGGTGGACGTGGCGCACCGGATCCCCGCTCCGGGGGCCACCGCACGCCACCGCGCGGAGCCGGACCACGAAGTGCGGTCTCGTGCCGCCAACGACATCTCGCGCGCCTACAACGCCTGATGCCCGGCCAACGCCTGATGCCCGCCGAGCCGCTCGATCCTCCGGCCATGGCGGGCAGCAGGATCACCACGTCCTCGGGGCCGACGGCGGTGTGGGGGCCATCCAGCAGGCGGATGTCCTTGTCGTTCAGGTAGACGTTCACGTACGACGACAGGTGGCCGCGCTCATCCGTCAGGCGGGCGCCGAGCGCCGGCCGGCGTTCGAACAGGTCGGCAAGCAGCGCCGACACGGTGGCGCCGGTCGCCTCCACCTCCCGCGCGCCGTCGGCGGCGTCGCGGAGCACCGGAGGGATGCGAACGCGCCCCATCAGCGGCCTCCTTCCGACGCCCACCACGCCTCGAAGGCGTCGAAGGAGGGCTGGATCGGCTCGCTCGGCTGCGTCGCCAGCGAGTCGAGCGTCTTGAGGCCGTTGCCGGAGACGACGACCACGACCTCGTCATCGGCACCGACCACCCCGCTCTCGACCGCCTGGCGAAGGGCGCCGACGCTCACGCCGCCGGCCGTTTCGGTCAGGATCCCCTCGGTCTCGGCCAGCAGCCGGACCGCGGCGATGACCGCCGGGTCATCCACCGCCTCGATGCTGCCGCCGCTCGCCCGGGCGAGGCCGAGCGCTGCTGCCCCGTCGGCCGGCGTGCCGATGGCCAGCGACTTCACAATCGTGCTCGATGCCTCGACCGGCAGGATCTGGTCAGTCCCGACTGCATAGGCGGTCGCCACCGGAGCGCAGCCTGCCGCCTGGGCTCCGATCGAGCGGACGGGCGTCTCCTCGATCAGGCCGATGGTCGCCAGCTCCTCGAAGCCCCGGGCGATCCTGGTGTACATCGATCCGGAGGCGATGGGCGCCACGACCGCGTCGGGCGCGCGCCAGCCGAGCTGCTCGGCGATCTCGAAGGCGATCGTCTTGGACCCCTCCGCGTAGAACGGGCGGAGGTTGACGTTGACGACGGCCCAGCCGTCGAGCTCGTCGGTCAGCTCCACGCAGAGCCGGTTGACGGCGTCGTAGGACCCGTCGACGCGCACCACGCTCGCGCCCAGCGCGGCGGCCTGCGCGACCTTGGCCTGCTCGAGGTCGGCCGGCACCAGCACCACGGCACGCATTCCGGCGACCGCCGCGGCGGCGGCAACTGCGGCGGACAGGTTGCCGGTCGAGGGACAGGCCAGGGTGTGAAAGCCGAAGTCGGCCGCGCGAGCGGCGGCAATGGCCACCGGGCGGTCCTTGAACGACAGGGTCGGGTTGCGCGAGTCGTCCTTGACCCACACCCTTCGGAGGCCGAGCCGCTCGGCCAGGCGTGGCGCGGGGACCAACGGCGAGCAGCCGACCGCGAGTCCACCGACCGGTGGCCGCTCGACCGGCAGCAGCTCGGCGTAGCGCCAGATGGTGGGAGGTTGGGCGGCCAGCCGATCCCGCGTAAGCCCCTTCGCGGCGCCATCGTAGTCGTAGGTCGGAGCGAGGGGACCGAAGCAGCGGTCACACACGAAGCGGGGGCCGGTCTCGGTCTCGGCGCCGCAATGGCGGCACGCGAGTCCGGTGAAGCCGGGGACGAACTGGTCGTCGGGCGAGGCGACGACGGGTGAGGCGGCTGAGGGAAGGGTCGCAGTCATGGCGAGGTCCTCGTCGGGCTCAGGCGGATGATGGCCTGTCGCGGACAGCACGAAGGCCGCGGTGGATTCCGCGGCCCCTTCCGGAGTGAACCTCGCCAGCGATCGACGTACGCGACGGCCTAGGCGGAGCCCTCCTTCCGGTGGGGCCGCCAGGGCATCGCCATGGTGGTCACGTGCGCCATCGCCACGGTCTGGACGGTACCAGCCCTGTCAAACAAGGCCCCTTGACAGGGTTGCTAGCGTCGGGCACGTGACCGTAGGCGCCCTGATGCACGTTCCCGCAATGCGAGCCGACGCCTGCGTGTGTACCCGGCGGAGAGGGATCTCACTCGGCTGCTGACGGCGCCCCGGTCCCCTCTCCGCGCTTCCTGATCACCAGCCTGGCTCCGCCGTGGCCCGGTCCATCTCTCCTCAGCCTGCTGGAGGCACCTCCCATGACTGCCACCGATACCCGGTCGACCGATCAGCGAGTGCTCGTCGACGTCGACTGGGCGCGTGACCACCTCGACGACCCGAAGGTCCGGTTCCTGGAGGTCGACGTCGACACCACCGCCTACGACGGCGGGCACCTGCCCGGCGCGGTCGGCCTCAACTGGACCACCCAGCTCAACGACCAGCTGCGGCGCGACCTCGTCGGTCACGACGCGCTCGAGGAGCTGCTCCGGGACGCCGGCGTCGACGACGACACGCTGATCGTCCTGTACGGCGACAACAACAACTGGTTCGCCGCCTGGGCGTACTGGCAGCTGCGCTACCACGGCCTCGACCGCGTTCGCCTGCTCGATGGCGGTCGCAAGAAGATCGAGGCGGCGGGGCTGCCGCTGACCACCGAGCTGCCCGACCACCCGCGTGGCTCGATCAGCCTGCCCGGCACGACCCGCGAGGAGATCCGCGCCTACCGCGAGCAGGTTCTCGAGGCGGTCGAGGCGGCGGAGATCGGCCTCGTCGACGTGCGGTCGCCGGAGGAGTACCGCGGCGAGCTCGCCGCGCCGGCGCACCTGCCGCAGGAGGCGGCCCAGCGCAAGGGACACATCCCGGGCGCGGCCAACGTGCCCTGGGGCACGGCGGTCGCCGAAGACGGGACCTTCAAGTCACCAGATGAGCTGCGCGAGATCTACCAGGCCAAGGGCATTTCCCCCGATCGGGAGATCGTCGCCTACTGCCGCATCGGGGAGCGCTCGAGCCACACCTGGTTCGTGCTGTCCGAGATCCTGGGCTATCCGCAGGTCCGCAACTACGACGGCTCGTGGACCGAGTACGGGTCGCTGGTCAGGGCTCCGATCGCGACGGGCGACTGACCGGCCCAATCAACAGCCGGGCGCCGCGGAGGGGCCGCCGCCTCTCCTCCCCGGCGCGCTTCACCGCGGCGCCCGGCGCCGCCTCCGCCATCACCGATGGAGATTCCAATGTCTGCGACCGATCGTCTCATCGAGAACAACGCGAGCTACGCCGCGGCCTTCGACCGCGCCGACCTGCCGCTGCCACCCGCCAGCGGGGTCGCGGTCATCGCCTGCATGGACGCCCGACTCAACGTCTACGGCGCCCTGGGGCTTCGCGAAGGCGATGCCCACGTCATCCGCAACGCCGGCGGGGTGGTGACCGACGACGTAATCCGCTCGCTGGTCATCAGCCAGCGGCTGCTCGGCACCCGCGAGGTGATCCTCATCCACCACACCGACTGCGGCATGCTGACCTTCCGCGACGACGTGGTGAAGGATCAGATCGCCGACGAGGTGGGCATCCGCCCGCCCTTCGCGCTGGAGGCGTTCGGCGACCTCGAGGCAGACGTGCGCCAGTCGATCGCTAGGGTTCGCTCCAGCCCGTTCCTGCCGCACCGCGAGCAGGTGCGCGGCTTCGTCTACGAGGTCGATACCGGACGCCTGCGCGGGGTCGACGGTCGCAGCCAGCTTCAGGCCGCCTCGTGAGTCGACGCGACGCTCGCGTCGAGGTGGTTGACAGCACTGCTAGCGTCCTGGACATGCGCTGCGGCTTCGAGCGGAAACTGATGTCCAAGCTCGAGCGGCCCTGCCGGGAGGCACGGGCCTAGGAGGCCGCACCGTCGACGACTGATCCCGGGGCCTCCAGGCGCGGAGGCTCCGATCCAGGGCCGCGAACGCCAGCTGGGCGACGCGGCCCTTTCGCTTGCCACTCGGCAGCCTCACCGCCTTCGGCCCCTCCACGGAGGGAGACCGATGCACACGCTCATCCTCGGCAACGGGCCCATGGCCCGCGCCCTGGCCGATGCCCTCGTCGCCGCCGGAGCTCGGGTCGCGGTCCGCGGGCGGCCGCCCGACGGCCGGCATCCCGTCGAGCTGCTCGCCGCTGCCGAGGTCGTGTTCGACTTCTCGTCCGGATCCGCGGTGGCGGGCAACACCGAGCAGGCGCTCGCCGCGGGCGGCCGCCGCCTGGTGATCGGCACCACCGGCTGGGACGACGACCGGGCAACCGTCGAGCGGCTTCTCGTCGCCTCGGGGGCGAGCGCCGTCGCCGCCGCGAACTTCAGCCTCGGCGTGGCCCTCTTCGAGCGCCTGGTCGACAGCGCCACCCGGCTCTTCGCGCCGCTGACCGATTACGACCCGTTCGTCGTCGAGTGGCATCGGGCCCGAAAGGCGGACCGGCCGTCGGGCACCGCGCGGGAGATCGCGCGCCGCCTCATCGCGGCGCACCCCAGGAAGCGGCTGCCGCGTGCTCCCGATCACACCGGGCCGATCGACCGCGACGAGCTCGAGGTCGTCAGCGTGCGTGCCGGGGCGTCGCCGGGGATGCACCTGGTCGGCTTCGACGCACCCGGCGAGACGATCGAGCTGCGGATCACCGCGCGTGACCGGACGGCCTACGCGGCCGGTGCGATCGCCGCTGCCGAGTGGCTGCTCCGTGCCCCCCGTGCCCCCGGCCTGCACCCGATCGAGGCGGTCGTCGATGAGCTGACCGTACCCACGACCCATCCCTCCGCTACCAGTTCACAAGGAGTCCTGCCATGACCACCAGTCCGCCCCGCCTGCCCGTAACGGCCGGTGGAACGATCCTGTCCGGCGTCTTCACCGCCCTGGTGACACCATTCGCTCCCGACGGCTCCCTCGACGAGGGCACCTTCCGGAAGCTGGTCGAGCGGCAGGTGGCCGCCGGCGTCAGCGGGCTCGTGCCATGTGGCACGACCGGAGAGTCACCGACCCTGACGCCCGACGAGCGCGACCGCCTGGTCACGGCCTGTGTCGAGCTGGCGGCACACGGCAACGGGACCGCGGGCCGACCGACCGTCCTTGCCGGAACCGGCACCAACGACACGGCCGCGAGCATCGCCGCCACTCGCCGAGCCGCCGCCCTGGGCGCGGATGCGGCGCTGGTGGTGGCGCCGTACTACAACCGGCCGAACCAGGCGATGCTGGAGGCGCACTACCGCGCCATCGCGGATGACTCTCCCCTGCCCATCGTCGTGTACAACGTCCCGTCGCGGACGGCCTCCAACGTTGAGCCGACGACCCTGCTGCGGCTGGCCGAGCACCCGCGGATCGTCGGCGTCAAGGAGGCGTCGAACAGTCTCGACCAGATCGCCCTCATCTGCCGTGAGCGGCCACCCGGGTTCGCGATCCTGGCCGGGGACGACCTCTGGACGCTGCCGGTTCTGGCCCTGGGCGGCGAAGGTGTCGTGTCGGTGGCCAGCAACGAGATCCCGAGCGAGATGGTCGAGCTCTGCGAGGCGGCACACGCTGGCGACTGGGGTCGCGCGCGAGGCATCCACGAACGCTGGCTGCCAATCTTCCGGGTCAACTTCGCCGGTGCCCCCAACCCCGTGCCGGTCAAGGCCGCGCTCGAGCTGCTCGGCATCGGCAGCGACCGAGTGCGCGCTCCCCTGCTCCCGCTGGATGCACCGCATCGGGAGCGGCTGGCTGGCGTGCTGCGCGAGGCGGGGCTGGACCTGCCGGCCGCCTCGCCCGCCACGGCGGTGGCACGATGAGCGGAGCCGCGCTGCTGGCCGCCCTCGAGCGCGGCGAGCGACGAGCTGCCTGGCCGGATCTCGGGTCACCGGACGGCTGGCGCATCGATCCGGCGCTGAAAGACGAGATCCTCGGCCTCTTCGCCGACGGCGATCACGCCACCTTCGATCTCGGCGGCGTCCTGCGGTTCCGAGACCGGGCGGCGCTGCCCACCCGGCATCGGCTCGATGCAGTACGGGTCGTGCCGGGTGGAACGAGCATCCGGGCCGGCGCCCATCTCGGCCCAGGGGTGGTGGTCATGCCGCCGGCCTTCGTCAACATCGGCGCCTGGGTCGGCGCCAACACGATGATCGACTCGCACGTGCTGGTCGGCTCCTGCGCCCAGGTCGGAGACCGCGTCCACATCGGGGCCGGCACGCAGATCGGCGGAGTGCTCGAGCCGCCGGGGGCCCGGCCCGTCATCGTCGAGGCCGAGGCCTTCGTCGGGGCCGCCTGCGGCCTCTTCGACGGAGTGCTGGTAGGGCGTGGAGCCGTGCTGGCGGCCGGGGTCGTGCTGACCGGCACCAGCCGCCTCTACGATCTCGCCGAGGAACGGGTGCTGCGTGGGACGCCGGCGGCACCGCTGGTGGTGCCGGCCGGCGCGGTGGTGGTGCCCGACAGCCGGACGCTCGAGGGAGCGTTCGCCGCCGCGCACGGGCTCAATGTCGCCACCGCCGTCATCGTCAAGCGTCGCGACGCGCGGACCGACGTCCGGGTCGCGCTGGAGGCGGCGCTGCGATGAGCGCCATCCAGATCGCCGACGGCCGGGTGGCCGGGATGGAGGCCGAGG
>CAYXZN010000081.1:0-8904 GCA_964469325.1 uncultured Steroidobacteraceae bacterium | reverse complement strand
CGAGGGCGATGTCCCACTCGAACGGCGCATCGGCCATGCCGGCGAACTGCCAGATGCCGTTGTGCCACATCGCCAGCCGTCCAGACTTGAACAGGGCCGCATCGTCCTGCCCGCCCATGTCGGCCTCCGTGGGCATCACCGTGCCGACCTTGTCGACCAGCCACTCGGCCGCCTCGACGCCCTCCGGCGAGTTGAAGGTGACCTCGGCCCCGTCCTCGCTGAAGAAGGAACCCCCGTTCTGCGCGAGGACCTTGTAGAACTCGAAGAACTGGATCGGCTGGAAGTCGCCCCACACGCCATCCGCATCGGTCAGCTGCTGGGCCGCGGCGAGCTCGTCTTCCCACGTCCAGTCAGGGCTCGGGTAGTCCACCCCAGCGGCATCGAACAGCTCCTTGTTGTAGAAGAAGACGACGGCGCTGAAGGTTGCGGGCAGGCCGAACTGGCGGCCATCGGTCTGGAAGACCTCGTAAGCCCGCGGGTAGTAGCGGTCGGCGTCGAACTCGGCGTCCGCCTCGGCCAGCGGGGTGAGATCGAGCAGCGAGCCCGCGCTCGAGTAGGTCACGAAGCTCTCGTAGTTGATCTCGAAGGTGTCGGGCGCGGTGCCGCCCGCGATCTGCGTCTGCAGCCGCGTGAAGTACTCATCGAACGACGCGGTCTGGACCTCGATCGTGACGTTAGGATGCTCCTGCTGGAAGGCCTGGACGATTGCGTCGAGGTCCTCCAGGTGGTCCGGCGCGGCCGAGAAGGTGAAATAGGTGATGGTCACTGGCTCGGCCGCGTCGGTCTGATCGGGACTCTGGTCCGGCGATCCCCCTGCCGGGGAGGGGCTCGGAGAGGCGGCCGTGCCACACGCGGCCAGGGTCAGCGCCGCGGCCGCGAGGATGGCGAGTGGTCGCCACTGGGACTGCTTCATGGATCGCTTCCTCCTGAATCTGCTCTGGCTTGAGCCGCTCGGCAGGGATACCAACGGCTGACGGCAGGACGGGTCCATGTGCTCTGCGCTCACCTCCTCCACGACATGACGGTGATCAGCCCTTGATCCCGGAAAGGGCAATGCCACGCACCACGTAGCGCTGCGCGGCGAGGTAGACGATCACGATGGGGATGACGCTCACCGTGGCGCCGGCCATCACCAGGTTCCACTCGGTGACGAAGCGCCCGCGGAGGTTCGAGAGGCCGACCGGCAGCGTCATCATCTCGGTGTCGCTGACCACCAGCAGCGGCCACAGGAACGCGTTCCAGCTGGCCATGAAGGCGAAGACACCAAAGGTGGCCAGCGCCGGACCCGACAGCGGCAGCACGATTCGCCAGAAGACGGTCCAGCGCGACGCGCCGTCCATGCGCGCCGCCTCCTCGAGCTCCACCGGCAGGGTGAGGAAGTACTGGCGGAGCAGGAACGTCCCGAAGGCAGACGCGATGCCCGGCAGGATGAGGCCGCCGTAGCTGTTGACCTGGCCGAGCATCCGCATCTCGATGAAGAGCGGCACCGCCAGCACCTGCATCGGGATCATCAGCGTCGCCAGGTAGACCACGAACAGGGCCTCGCGCCCCGGGAAGCGGATGCGCGCGAAGGCGTAGGCACCCATGGCGCTGGTCAGCACCTGGAGCGCGGTGCTCACCACGGCCACGATGGCGCTGTTCAGCGCGAAGCGGCCGATGGGGAACGTGTCGAAGACCCGGCTGTAGTTCTCGGGGCGTGCGGGTTCCGGGATGAGCTGGGGCGGTGTGGCGAACAGCTGCGCGTCCGAGGTCAACGAGGTGCTGACCATCCAGGCGAACGGAAAGATCATGGCCAGCGCCCCCGCGGCGAGCGCCAGGTAGACGAGCACTCGGCCCGCATGACCCACGCCCACCCCACGTCGCCTCGACGCGACGGGCGCCCTCAACTCCACGGAGACCGCGTCACTCATAGGTGACCCAGCGGCGCTGGAGCCGGAACTGCACCAGGGTGACGGCCAGGATGGCCGCGAAGAGCACCCAGCTCATGGCCGCGGCGTACCCGAACAGGCCGTAGCTGAAGGCGCTGCGAACCACCTCGGTGACCACCACCGTGCTGGCCCCCGCCGGTCCCCCTCCCGTCATCACCCAGACCTGGTCGAAGACCTGGAAGCTGTTGATGAGGCTGATGACGACCACGAAGAAGGTCGCCGGTGAGAGGAGCGGCAGCGTGATGTGACGCAGGCGGGACCAGCGTCCTGCGCCGTCGATCGCAGCGGCCTCGTAGTAGTCGGTGGGGATGGCCTGGAGCCCGGCCAGGAAGATGACCATCACGAAGCCGAGGTCCTTCCAGGCGCTGGCCAGGATGATGGAGGGCATCGCCCAGCCCGGATCGGTCCACCAGCCGGGACCCTGGATTCCGACCAGGCCGAGCAGCCAGTTGACCAGGCCCGTGCTGGGGTTGAGGAGCCACTGCCACATCAGCGCCACCACCACCCAGCTGGTCACCACGGGCAGGAAGTACGCGGTGCGGAAGAGCCCGATCCCCCGCGCGGACCGATGCAGCGCGAGCGCGATCGCCAGGCCGCCGACCATCACCAGCGGCAGGTAGCCGGCCACGAACTGGAGCGTGTGCAGCACGGCGGCGTGAAAGGCGCGGTCGCTTGCCAGGCGAGCGAAGTTGTCCAGGCCGACGAAGCGCGGAGGCTGGAGAAGGTTCCACTGGAAGGCGGTCAGGCCCAGGGACGCGACCATGGGGATGAGCACGAAGGCGAACAGCGGGACCAGGCTGGGCGCCAGGAAGAGGGCAGCCACCGCCGCCCGCCGCCAGCCGCGCTCGCCGGGGATCACACCGCCTCTGTCACGAAGGTCGCCAGGTCGATGGCACGCACGCTGACCCCGTCCTGGCGGCCGGCGCTGAAGAAGGTCTCCAGCACCAGCGCCGCCGCGCCGCGAGCCCATTTCGCGTCGTCCCATGGGTCGATGAGCAGCTCCACGCCCGCCAGGGGTGGGAAGACGTGCTCCGCCATCGCCGACCTCAGGCTCGCCTCCAGGTGCCGGCGAGCGCGCATCCCCTCGCCGCTGACGATCACCAGCGCCGGACTCAGAACGTTCACCAGGCCGGCCACCGCGACTCCCAGTCGCTCCCCCGCCAGGGAGAAGACCTGACGGGCCCGAGGATCGCCCGCGTCGGCGCGGGCTGTCAGCGCCTCCACCCCCTCGCGGTCGCCGATGATCCCCATTTCCCTGGCCTGGGCCACCAGCGCGCGGTCTGCGACGATAGCCTCCAGGCAGCCGAGCCGGCCGCACTCGCACACGGGCCCATCCGGCACCACGGGCAGGTGGCCGAACTCCCCGGCTCCGCCGAGACGGCCCCGCTGAAGCCGCCCGCCGGCGACGATTCCCAGGCCCACGCCTCGCCCAAGGGTCACCGTGACGAAGTCGTCCACGTTGCGGCCGGCGCCGTACAGGCTCTCGGCGACGGCGAGCGTGTTCACGTCGTTGTCGATCAGCACCGGCAGGTCGAACCGCTCGGAGAGCCGCTCCGCCAGCGGGACCTTCCGCCAGCCCAGGATGGGCGAGTCGACACAGACGCCGCGCGCACCGTCCACCACGCCGGGCATCCCGATCCCGATTCCCAGCAGCCGCCGACCCCGCGGACCCGCATCCTGCAGCGCCCCGATCAGCCCAGCGACCTGGTCGCCGACGTCCCCGATGCCGTGGCCGGCCAGGGACACGCTATCGCTGGCTATCACCGCGCCGTTCAGATCGCTGAAGACACCCGCGAGGTGATCGTCCGCCAGCTTGATCCCGATCACACCCGCCGCATCGGGGTTGAGGGCCAGCAGCTCAGCCGGTCGCCCGCCGGCCGACGGTGCCTGGGCGACCTGGCGAATCAGGCGTAGCCCCTCGAGCTCGCCGGTGATCGAGGTGACGGCGGCCGCACTGAGCCGCAGGCGCCGTGCGATGCTGACGCGAGCGATCGGCCCCTCGTGCTTGATGAGGTTCAGGACTGCCGAGCGGTTGAGCTCACGGATCAGGGACTTCGAGCCGGTGGAGTAAGCCATTCGGCGGTTTGCATCGGTTACTAAATTTAGTCCCCGAAGTATACCCGCCTGTCAATGTCAGACACCGCAGCTGCCCGCGACTGATCAGCGGCCTAGCTGCGGGAGTAGAACTCCCACTGGACGTTGTCGGGGTCGCGGAAGCAGACGTAGTCCTTGTCGAGCACCGGATCGCGCTCGATCCCCTCGGTGCTCACGTTCCCGGCCCGGAGCGTCTCCACGACCTTCTCCAGCTCGTCGCGTCCGCTGACCGCGAAGGCCAGGTGGTCGACGCCAATGCGCCGCTCGTCGAAGCGGTCGCCGGGCGGCGTGCCCTCCAGCGGCGGTCGCAGCACGACCAGGGTGTCGCCGGCGACGAAGTAGGCGAGGTCATCGGCCGGCGCTTCGACGGCGAAACCCAGCACCTCGGCGTAGAACCGCTTCGCCCGCTCCATGTCGTTGACACGAATCGTGATGTGATGGATGCCGCTCGTGTCGATCGCCATGTCATTCACCTCCGCCGCGCCTTCGCGGCCTCGATCATCGGGCCGGCCGCATACCGGCCTCCACCTCTCCGCCCGCCCGTTCCTCGAACCGGCTGGCGATGTCTCCTTCGCCGATGGTATCGGCGATCTCCCGGACCGTGCGCATCGCAGACGCCCGCTCTCGCTCAGCGTCGAGCGGCGATCCCTCTCGCTCGGCGAGGTCGGCGAGCGCGAGCCGCGCCTCGAGCCGGAGTGACGGCAGGCCGGCATCGGCCGCCAGCGCCAGCCCCTCCTCGATCTGCGAGCGTCCCTCGGGAAGCCTTCCGGCGCGCCCGTCCCCAGTGCCCAGGACGACCCGGGCCGCCGCCGCCAGATCGGTCCAGCCGACGTGGTCAGCGGCGTCGCGAATCGGCGCCACCAGGGCTTGTGCCCGTGCAGGCTCGTCGAGGGCGGCCATCACCCGCGCCAGCGCGAGGTAGGCGTGCCCGCCCTGGAGGTACATCATCCCGGGGGGCGCGACGATGGACCCCGCAACGCCGCTCGCCTCCTCCGCCGCCGCCTGCGCCGCGGGCGCGTCGCCGGCCAGCCAGGCCGTCCAGGCCAGGTGCGCGGCGCAGCCGAAGAGATGATGGACCGCGCCGGCGCGCCGGCTCTGCTCGATCCCGGCCACGAGCCAGCGTCGCGCCTCGTCGAGCTCCCGCAGCTCCTCGAGCACCCAGCCCAGGAAGACGCTGCTCCACGCGATCCACTCGGCATGGTCGACCTCCTCGGCGATCGAGACCGCCTCGCGCCCGAGCATCAGCGCGCGGCCGTAGTCGCCGCGGCTCCGCTCCAGCCAGGCCATCGCGGCGAGGTAAGCCGGCTCGTTCCCCCGGTCGTCGATCTGCCGGGCGAGGCGAAGCGCCTCCTCGAGACGGGCGGCGGCCTCGCCCCACTCCGCCCTCCCGAGCGGCGCGAGGCTCCACTGGAAGAGCGCGAGGTGCAGGTACCAGGGATCCCCCTGCGCTCGGCGCATCGCGACCAGCCGGCCGCCGCGCTCCTCGAGGCGGGGCAGGTCGCCCAGCAGCGCGGAGACGAGCACCAGCGCATCGGCCGCCGACGCCTTCGACGCCTCATCACCCAGCGCCTCCGCCTGGACGCTCGCCTCCTCGGCGAGCTCGAGGGCGAGATCCAGCCGCAGCCGATTGGCGTGCGCGATCGCCAGCCGGCTGCGCAGGTCGACCGCGGCTCCTCGATCGTCGAGGACCTCGGCGATCTCGAGCGAGGACTCCAGCAGCGGGATCGCCGCCCGATAGTCGGCGGCTCCGGCGAGCAGCGACCCGAGCTCGCGGAATGCCGCCATCTCGATCCTTGGCGCGGCAGCGGCGCCCGCGAGCCGGAGCGCCGCCTCCAGGTCGTGGCGCGCGGGCGCGATCCGGCCCGCGCGCGACGCGACGGTCCCTCGGTCGAGGTGGAGCTCGGCGAGGACCTCCTCCCCGGTATCGGTCTGCGGGGCAAGCGCGATCGCGGCGGTCAGGTGCTCGGTGGCCTCGTCGACGGCGTACAGTCGGCGGGCGGTTTCTGCCGCAAGGCGGCGGTACTTCAGTGCCTCAGCGGGCAGGCCCGCCGCCTCCCAGTGCCGGGCCAGCACGCCGTGGAGTGGAGCCGCGCCATCGGCCGCGCCTGTCTCGAGCGCCCTGGCCGCCCGGAGGTGGAGCTCCCGAGCGCGGGCGTGCAGGAGGGTGTCGTGGGCAGCCTGGGCGATCAGCGCGTGCCTGAATTGGTACTCGGCCTCCGGCCAACGGCGGACCTCGTCGAGCATCTCCAGCCGTTCGAGCTTGGTGAGGGCGGACGCGATGGCATCGGATGCCATCTCCGCGCCCAGCACCGCCTCCAACAGGGAGCGACCGAACTGGCGGCCGAGGACGGCCGCGGCGTCGAGGACGTCGCGCTCGGCCTCGTCGAGCTGGTCGATCCGCGACAGCAGGAGCTGTGCGATCGAGTCGGGCAGCTCGACCGTCGCCGTCGCACGCAGCCGCCAGCGTCCGTCCTCGTCCTCGAGTGCGCCGCGGTCGATCAGCGAGCGCACCAGCTCCTCGATGAAGAGAGGATTCCCGTCGGCGGTGGTGACGACCTGCCGCTCGACGGCGTCCGGCAGCACACGCTCACCGACCACCACGTGGAGCAGGCGCGTGCTCGGGTCGGGGCCGAGCGGCCTCAGCTCCAGCCGCGTCGTGCGGTGCGGCAGATCGCGGGCGGCACGCTCGGCGAGAAGCCACGCCGCGTGTCGTCGGTCGATGCGCTGGCTGAGCACCAGAAGCAGCGCGACCTCCTCGGCTAGCGGCAGAAGATGCTCGAGGAGCTGGATGCTGCTGGGATCGGCCCAGTGAAGGTCGTCCAGCGCCAGCACCAGCGGCCGGTCACGGCCGAGCGCGCGGAACAGTTGGGAGACGGCTGTCAACGTCGCGCGCTGCACCGCCTCGGGGCTCGCCGGGGCAATCGGCACCGGCACCTCGTCGCTGGTGAGCTCCAGGAGCGCCGCCAGCGGTGGGTAGAGCGCCTCAGCCTCCTCGCCCTGCACGCTCCGCAGCCGGGCGCGCAGAGCGACACTGGCTCGCAGCGCAGAGTCGTCGGCGGAAACTCCCAGCCAGCCCCTGATCAGCTCCTTTATCGGCCAGTAGGGGAGCGACCCGCCGTGGGAGATGGCGCGCGCCTCCAGCCAGATCGGCACCGGCGCGCCGGGAGGAGCCTCGCCGGCCGCGTTCGAGAAGGCCTGCCGCAGCTCGGCGATCAGCCGCGACTTACCGATCCCCGCCTCACCGCTGATGGCGAGCACGCCGCCACGCCCGGACAGTACCCCCTCCAGAAGGTTCTGCGCGGCGTGGAGCTCGTCCTCACGGCCGACCAGCGGCGTCGGCTCCGTGCCCAGCCCTCGCACCCGCCCGGGCTGACGGGCGAGGCCCACCAGCACGTACGCGGTGACAGGCTCGCGCTTGCCCTTGACGACGAGCTCGCGCGGCGGCGACCAGTCGAAGAGTGGCTCTGCCGCGTGCCGGGTGGACGCTCCCGCGATCACCGTCCCCGGCTCGGCCGCCGCCTGGAGTCGGGCGGCGGCGTTGACCGCGTCCCCGGTCGCGCCGTACTCGACCCGCCGACCGCCGCCCACCGCGCCCACCACCACCGGGCCGGTGTTGATGCCGACCCGCGCTCCGAACTCGGACAGCCCCCAGGCACGAGCGACCTCGCGCCCGTACGCGCCCACCTCCTCGACGATTCGAAGCCCGGCGCGGATCGCCCGCTCCGGGTCGTCCTCGTGCGACATGGGTGCGCCGAAGAGCGCCAGCAGTCCGTCACCAGCCAGATCCTTGACGGTGCCGCCCAGCTGCTCGACCGCCCTGACCATGATCGCCACCGCGTCGCCGATGACGAGCTTGGCCTCCTCGGGATCCAGCCGCTCGGCGATGCTCGTCGAGCCGACCAGGTCCGCGAACAGGGCGGTGACCGTGCGCCGCTCCTCGCGCAACCGACCCACCCGGGGAGTATCGCGGATGCATCACCGGCCGGGCTACCCGTGAGCTCGCCGAGACCTCACCGGTCGCACCGTCCAGCCCCAGAACCTTGAGTAGGAGTAAGCTCGTCCTGTGAGCACCGCGGCTGGGGACGAGCTCGTCCTCAGGGTGCGCCTCTTCATCTTCGAGCACTTCCTCGAGCACGGCACGCCACCCGTCGCCGAGCAGCTCATGCAGCGTTTCTCGCTGTCTCGTGACGCGACGCTCGACCTCCTGCGGGAACTGGAATCGGCGCGGCACATCGCGCTGGTGCAGGGGACCGGTCGCATCCTGATGGCATTCCCGTTCTCCGCCATCGCCACGCCGTTTAGGGTCACGACCCGAGGGCGGACCTACTTCGCCAACTGCGCGTGGGACGCCATCGCCTTCCACACCATGCTCGGCGACCCCGTGCGGGTCGATTCGTTCTGCCACCACTGCGCCGCCTCGATCGAGATCGAGCTGGCCGCCGGTCACGCGACGCAGGTGGATCCCCCTGACGCCCTCGTCTGCCTCGCCCTGCGCCCGACCGAGTGGTGGGACGACATCGTCACCACCTGCTCGAACACCATGGTCTTCTTCGCCTCGGCCGATCACCGCGACGACTCGGATCTGTGCGACAGCCCGGACCAGTCGGCATCCCTGACGCCCGAACAGGTGCACGCCCTCAGCGGACCGATCTACTCCCGCAAGCTAGCGCTCGACTACGCGCGTCCGTCCAGACAGGAGCTGCTCGACCACTTCTCAGCGATGGGCCTCACCGGCCCGTACTGGCAGCTGTAGGTCGATGATCGAGCTCGGAGGCGCGCGCCGATGAGCGCGTTCCACCTCCCCGGCCCGGAGGTAGCGCTCGCCGGCTCACTCTTCGAGCGGGCGCGGACGGTCGACTTCGCGAATCGCGTGTCGGAGGCG
>CAYXZN010000080.1:0-9014 GCA_964469325.1 uncultured Steroidobacteraceae bacterium | reverse complement strand
TGGTGCCCTCGTAGATGACCGAGCCCTTGGCGTTGCGCAGGTAGCGCTCGACCGGGTACTCGTTGCTGTACCCATACGCGCCGTGGACCTGGATCGCATCGAGCGCGCTCTGCACCGCGTGATCGGTGGCGTACCACTTGGCGAGGCTCGTCTCGCGCGTGTTGCGGGCCCCCTGGTTCTTGAGCCACCCGGCCCGCCAGACCAGCAGCCTGCCGGCCTCGATCCCCGCGTACATCCGGGCCAGCATCTCCTTGACCAGTTGGTGGCGCCCGATCTCCTCGCCGAAGGCCTTCCGCTCATGGGCGTACTTCACCGATGCGTCCAGGCAGGCCTGCGCCAGCCCGACCGATCCGGCCGCCACCGTGTAGCGGCCCTGGTCGATGGCGCTCATGGCGATCGTGAACCCCTCCCCCTCCTCGCCGACCCGGTTGGCCGCCGGCACCTCGCAGTTGTCGAAGTAGACGACGCCGGTGTTGCCGGCCCGCACCCCCAGCTTCCCGTGCAGCGAGTCGCTGGAGAACCCGGGGAAGCCGCGCTCCACGATGAAGGCCGTGATCCCACGGTGCCCCGCGCTCTTGTCGACGGTGGCGAAGGTGAGGAAGTGGTCGGCGGTGTCGCCCAGGCTGATCCAGATCTTGCTGCCGTTGAGGACGTACCGATCGCCGTCGCGCCGCGCCGTGGACGACAGGTTGGCGGCGTCGCTGCCGACGCCCGGCTCGGTCAGCGCAAAGGTGGCCAGCTTCTCGCCCTTCGCCTGCGGGAGCAGGTACCGCTCCTTCTGCTCCTCGCTCCCCCACTGGAGCAGCGTCAGCGAGTTGAGCCCGGTGTGGACGCTGAGGATCACCCGGAAGGCGGTGTCGGCCCGCTCCATCTCCTCGCACAGCAGCGCGAAGGCGATGTAGTCCATTCCCGCCCCGCCGTAGCGCTCGGGGATCGGCAGCCCCAGGAACCCCTCCTCCCCCATCCGCTCGTAGAGGCGGCGGTCGTACTCCGCGCGCTCGTCCATCTCGCGGATGCGGGGCAGGATCTCGCGCTCGGCGAACGCGCGAGCGGTGCGCTGCACCTCGCGCTGCTCATCGGTCAGCGAAACGTCGATCATCGGGGCTCCAATCGGCGGCTCGAATCGGCGGAAGGAAGGCGCTAGCGGGGCGCGGAAGGCAGGTCGATTCTAGCCGGCGGCCGGAGATCGGCGAGGCGGACGAGGAGTCGCCCGGATAGCGGCAATTCCGACCGGTTCGTCGGTGGTTCGGATTGACGAACCTTCCAGGTGAGGCTAGCCTAACTTCCCGCTCATGGCCGTCCTTTCGCGGCCTCGCTCGGAATGATGCTTGGGGAGCCTCACGTGATCCATCGTCTGCTGCCTTCGCTGCTCGCCGCAGCGCTCTCGCTGACCGCCTGCGCCGCCGTGCCCGGCACCCCGAACCCCTCGCCCACCGGGGGAGACGGCCAGTCCGTGGTCATCTACTCGGGTCGGAACGAGGAGCTGGTCGGACCACTGATCGAGCAGTTCGAGTCGGCGACCGGCATCGAAGCCCAGGTCCGCTACGGTGACACCGCCGAGCTGGCAGCGCAGATCCTGACCGAGGGGCAGAACTCTCCCGCCGACGTCTTCTTCGCGCAGGACGCCGGGGCGCTCGGTGCGCTGGCGGAGGCCGGCATGCTGGCCGAGCTGTCCGACGAGACCCTCGGACGCGTCGACGAGCGGTTCCGTTCGCCCGACGGCGTCTGGGTCGGCGTCAGCGGCCGCGCGCGGGTGGTCGCCTACAACACCGAGAACGTCGAACAGTCGGAGCTGCCCGACACCATCCACGGCTTCACCGATCCCGAGTGGCGCGGCCGCATCGGCTGGGCGCCCACCAACGCCTCCTTCCAGGCCTTCGTGACCGCGCTGCGCGTCCTGGAAGGCGACGAGGCGGCCGCCGAGTGGCTGGCCGGGATCGCCGCCAACCAGCCGCGGGTCTACGAGGGCAACACCCCGGCGCTCGAGGCGGTCGGCGCCGGCGAGGTCGACGTGGCCTTCATCAACCACTACTACCTGTTCCGCAAGAAGGGCGAGGATCCGGACTTCCCGGTCGAGAACCACTTCCTGACGGGCGGCGACCCGGGTGCGCTGGTGAACGTGGCCGGGGCCGGCATCCTGGCCACCAGCGAGTCGGCCCAGGCGGCGCGGACCTTCGTCGACTACCTGCTCTCCGACGAGGCGCAGCAGTACTTCCGCGACGAGACGTACGAGTACCCGCTCGCGGCGGGGGTGGAGGCGAATCCGGCCCTGCCGCCCATCGGCGAGATCGAGACGCCGCAGCTCGACCTGTCCGACCTGGCCGACCTGGAGGGAACGCTGAACCTGCTGCGCGACGCAGGCATCCTCTAGCCGTGGCGTCCGGGTAGGGGTCCGTCCATGAGTGTGGCGACCGCCGCCCGCGACCAGGTCGCGCGTCGCCTGCCCGCCGGCCCCCCGCCCGCGCTGCTGGTGCCGGCGGGGCTGGTCGCCCTGCTGGCCGCCGTGCCGGTCGTGTACCTGGTCGCCATGGCGGTCGGAGCCGACCGCGCGGCGCTCGACCTGGTCGCGCGGCCCCGGACGCTGGGCGTCCTGTGGCGGACGGTGACGCTGGCGGGGACGGTGACCGCTGCCGGGATCGCCCTCGGCGTGCCGCTCGCCTGGCTCACGCTGCGCACCGACCTCCCCGGCCGCCGCTTCTGGGCGGTGGCCACCGTCCTCCCGCTCGTCATCCCCAGCTACGTCGGCGGCTACGCGCTGGTGGCGGCGCTCGGGCCGCGCGGCGCCCTCCAGTCGCTGCTCGCCCCGCTCGGCGTGGAGCGGCTGCCGGAGATCTACGGCTTCGGCGGCGCCGCGCTGGCGCTGACCCTGTTCACCTTCCCGTACGTGCTGCTCGCGGTGCGGGGTGCCCTGGCGGGGCTGGATCCGGCCTACGAGGAGGTGGCCCGCTCGCTGGGGCGGGGTCCCTGGCGCACCTTCCTGACCGTCACCCTGCCGCAGCTGCGGCCGGCCATGGCCGCCGGCGGGCTCCTGGTCGCGCTGTACGTCCTGAGCGACTTCGGTGCGGTCAGCCTCCTCCAGTTCGACTCGTTCACGCGCGCCATCTACGTCCAGTACCGGGCCAGCTTCGACCGCACCCTGGCGGCGGTGCTGGCGCTGATGCTGGTCGGGCTGACGCTGCTCATCCTGCTCGCCGAGAGCCGGATCCGCGGCCGGTCCCGCTACTTCCGCTCGGGGGCGGGGGTGCGTCGTCCGCCCCACCCCGTCCAGCTCGGCCGCTGGCGCTACCCGGCGCTCGCCTTCTGCGCGCTGGTGGTGGGGCTGGCGATCGTGGTCCCCATCGCCACCATCGTCTTCTGGCTGGTCCGCGGGCTCGCCGCCGGCGAGCCGCTCCGCCTGGTCTGGGGCGCGGCGGGCAACTCGCTCCTGGCCGCCGGGCTGACGGCCGCCGTCGCCGCCGCGGCCGCCATCCCCGTCGCGCTGCTGTCGGTCCGCCACGCCGGCTCGCCGAGCGCGCTGATCGAGCGCGCGGTGTACTCCGGCTATGCGCTGCCGGGGATCGTCATCGGCCTGTCGCTGGTCTTCATCGGCGCGCAGTGGATGCCGTGGCTGTACCAGACCCTGCCGCTGCTGATCGCCGGCTACCTGATCCGGTTCCTGCCCCAGGCGGTGGGCGCGACCCGCGCCTCGCTGCTCCAGCTCAGCCCGCGCCTCGACGAGGTCGCGCGCAGCCTGGGCCAGTCACCGCGGGCGGTCTTCCGCCGCGTCACGCTGCCGATCATCCGCCCCGGCGTGGGCGCCGGAGCGGCGCTCGTCTTCCTGACCACCATGAAGGAGCTGCCGACCACGGTGCTGCTGGCGCCGACCGGCTTCGACACCCTGGCCGTCCGGATCTGGAGCGCATCGGCGGAGGGCTTCTTCGCCCGAGCCGCAGCGCCGGCCCTGCTGATGGTGGCGGTCGCCGCACTGTCGCTGCTGCTGCTGGTCCGCCTGGAGCGGCCGGAATGACCACGACCATCCCCCGACTGTCGCACACTACCCAGCCGATGCAGGGCTCGGACAGCGTCCCGGCGACTCCGGTCACACCGACCGTGCCGGCCGCGCTGCGCACACTGGGCGTGCGCAAGGCGTTCGGCGAGATCGTGGCCGTCGACGCGGTCGATCTGGCGGTCACGCACGGCGAGTTCCTCGCCGTCCTCGGACCGTCGGGGTGCGGGAAGACGACGCTGCTGCGGCTGATCGCCGGGTTCGAGCGGCCCGATGCGGGAGGAATCGAGATCGGCGGTCGGGCAGTGGCCGGACCGCGCCGCCACGACGCGCCCGAGCGACGCCGGGTCGGAATGGTTTTCCAGGAGTCGGCGCTCTTCCCGCACCTCGACGTGGCGGGCAACATCGGCTTCGGGCTGCCGCGGCGCGGGCGCACCGAGCGCGTCGCCCAGCTCACCGCGCTGGTCGGGCTGTCGGGCCTGTCGCACCGCATGCCGCACGAGCTCTCCGGCGGCCAACAGCAGCGCGTCGCGCTCGCCCGCGCGCTGGCGCCCGAGCCGGAGCTGATCCTGCTGGACGAGCCGTTCAGCGGCATCGACGCCACCCTGCGCTCCCAGCTCCGCGAGGAGGTGGCCGAGATCCTGAGGGCCGCCGGGGTGACGGTGGTGCTGGTGACCCACGACCGCGAGGAGGCGCTGACGGTCGGCGATCGGGTGGCGGTGATGCGCAACGGCCGGCTCGAGCAGGTGAGCTCGCCCGACGAGCTGTACCTCCACCCGGCCAACCGCTTCGTGGCGCGCTTCGTGGGACCCGCCAACCTGGTGCGGGGCGTGGTCGTCGGGGGCGAGCTGCGGACGCCCCTGGGCGCCTTCCGTCCCCTGCACGGGCGGCTGCCGGAGAGCGGGGGGGCGGACGTGCTGCTGCGTCCCGAGCAGCTCGACCTGTCGCCGGCGGCCGATGCCAGCCCGGATTCGCCCCTGTTCGAGGTGACGGCCCGCAGCTTCCGCGGACCGCACGTGCGCTACCGGCTCCGTGACCACGACGGGCTGGCCCTCGAGGCGACCGCCCCCGGCGACTCGATCTTCCCGATCGGCTCGCGGGTCAGTGTCCGTCCCCGCAGCCGGAGGGTGCCGATCTACCGCGACTGATCCGCGACGAAGCCCAGGATCTGGCGCCAGGCGTCGGCCGAGGCGTCGGCGAAGTCGGCCGCCCGCCGGTCGAAGAAGGAGTGCGGAGCGCCGGGGTAGACGACGGTCCGATGGCCCACTCCCGAGGCGTCCAGCGCCGCGTCGAACTCGCGGATCGCCTCGGGGCCGATCCCCTGGTCGGCGCCACCGTAGATGGCCAGCACGGGGCAGCCGAAGGTCGCCGCCTGTTCCGATGGCGCCGGGAGACCGGTCCGGTGGGAGCCGACCGGCCAGCCGTAGAGGCCGATGACGCCCGCCAGCCCGTGTCCCTCGCCGGCCTGCAGGAAGCTCGCGCGACCACCGAAGCAGAAGCCGATGGTGAACAGGTGCGCCGCCTCGCCTCCCTCCGCCGAGCGCAGGAAGGCGATCGCCGCCGCCACGTCCTGGGCGATCTGCTCGTGGCGAGTCTGGCGGACGTGGGGCTCGTACTCGAAGCCCTCAGGCCGCCTGCCGGGCCCGGCGGTGCGGCTGTACAGGTCGATCGCCACCGCGTGGATACCGGCCTCGGCGAGCCGCAGCGCGAGCTCCTCGTAGTACGGGTGCAGGCCGCGCACGTCGGGAATGACCACCATGCCGGCCCCGCCCGCCTGCGCCGCCCGAGCGGCGTACGCCGCGAAGCGGGTGCCGTCCGCCGACTCCAGCTCCAGGTCGCGCCCGTCAGCCGCCCCGCCGCGGACGGGCGGGAGCGGTGGGCGAGCGTCGTGGTCGAAGCACATCGTCTCTCCTCCTGCGGAAACCGAAAGGGTCAGCCGATTCGCAGCACCGCCCAGAAACCCCCAGCCAGCAGGGCGCTCGCCACCATGACGTACACGCCGGCGCGGAGCGCGGCCGGCATGGTGCGGTCCATCGGCTCTCCAGCTGGCGTGCGCCACAGGGCGCCCAGCGTGGCGACGCCCGTCGGCGGCAGGAGGAAGCCGAGGATCAGCCCCACCGCCAGCCCACCGACGTGACCGGTCCAGCTGATGATGCTGACGAAGACGAAGGTGATGACCAGGTTCAGCGCCAGCAGAATGCCGATCTGGGCCATCATCGCCCGCCCCTCGCGGCCGATCAGCGCGTGGTGCCGCCGTCCCACCACGAACATCAGGCCGAAGAGTCCGAAGATCGCCCCCGACGCCCCCAGCGCGCGCTGCTGCGGGTCGACCAGGATGGTCAGCACGCTGCCGCCGGAGGCGGAGAGCAGGTAGATCCCCAGGAACTCGAGGTGGCCGTACATCCGCTCCACCAGCGGGCCGAACAGGAAGAGGATGTACATGTTCAGCCCGAAGTGGATGAAGCCGCCGTGCAGGAAGGCGGAGGTGATGATCCGCCACCACTCCCCGTCCGCCACCCGCACGCCCCAGATCAGGCCGCACTCGCTGATCGACCCGCCGCAGGCGGCGAACAGCTGGGCCGGGACGGCCGGACCGGCCAGGTCGACCAGGAAGACGGCGGTGGTGATCGCCAGCACGGCGTAGGTCACGATCGGGAGGTAGCTGCCGTAGGCGCCCCGCGCCCGGTTGAACTGGCGACGGGCCTCGAAGTCGTGGCCGGTCTCCTTCAGCAGCCAGCCGATCCGGTTCGCCAGCGCGCCGCGCTCGAGCGCCGGCGCGCGCCGCTCGGCCTCGCGGTACGCGGCAATCGCCTCCTCCAGCTCGCCGTCGCGGACCAGCTGCCCTGCCACCTCCCGCCAGCCGGCCCAGGCCGCCCGGCCGCCGCTGTCGGCGGCCTGCCGCCAGGCGGACAGCGCCCCCGGCTCGTCGTCGAGCCGGTAGCGGGCGGTGCCGATCAGCAGCCACGCCTCGGCGGCCACGTCGCGATCGGCGCTCGTGGTCAGCGGCTGCGAGGCGGCAAGGGCCCGGTCGAGGTCACCCTCGTCGAGGAGGCTGCGGGCCTCCTCCAGGCGTGCGATCTCGTCTGGCATCGGGCCGCCCATTATGCCGGACAGAGAACGACCGCCGAGAAGGCACCTCGGCGGTCGTCCAGCGCCCCTGGTGGGCGGAGCGGCCGGTGTGGGCCGGCGCCGCTCTTCGAATCGGGGCTACTTGGTGCGGTGCAGGAACTCGATGACGTCCTCGTAGCGGAAGCGACGATCCCCGCGCTTGCAGACGCGGAAGAACGGAAGCTCGCCCCGGTCCCCCAGGCGCTTCACGGTGTTCACGTGCAGATGCAGCATCTCGGCGACCTCTGACGCCGTGAGCAGCCTGCCGACCTCTTTCGTCATCATGGGCGATCGGTTTCCCTGCGCTGTGTGGGCTGCCAGCCGAACCGCGCTCCACGGAGGGTGCGGTGCGCGCGGCTCGTGACCGGATAGTAAGGTTGAGGTGCGTTTCCCCCCATTGGTACTTCCGTTCACCGTTCGCAGTACTCGCCCATGCCCGTCTACCGCCGCCACGTCTTCGTCTGCACCGGAGGGGAGTGGTGCCCTGCCGTCGATGGCGACGGGCTGGGCGTGCATCGGCGCCTGAAGGAGCTGGTCAAGCAGGCGGGGTTGCGCCACGAGATCCGGGTCAACCACTCCGGCTGCTTCAGCCAGTGCGGGAACGGGCCGATGGTGGTCGTCTACCCCGAGGCGGTCTGGTACGCGCGGGTCGCTCCCGAGGACGTCGAGGAGCTGTTCGCGGAGCACCTCCTGGCGGGGCGGCCGCTGCGGCGCCTGCGCTACGACCCGCCCGCCCCCGGGTCGCACCAGCTGCCGCGCGACGCGGAGGGGCGGCCGATCGGCCGCCCCGAGCGGACGCCCGACGGGCTGCGCTGGCCGTGACCGGACAGGGGGGCCGGGGCCGGTACTGGGTGCACGTGTGGCCGTGGCTGCGGCCGCTGGGCGGCCTGCTCCTGCCCGACTGGCTGGCGATGGCGATCGGCCGGCACATCATCGCCTGGCGCCCCCTGAGCGCGAGCGAGCTGGCCCACGAGCGGGAGCACGTCCGGCAGTGGGTTCACCACGGATGGGCATTCCCGCTTCACTACCTGGCCGCCTCGTTCCGCGCCTGGCGGGCCGGGGGCAGCTGGTACCGGGACAACCGCTTCGAGGTCGAGGCGCGCGCCGCCGCCGCAGCCGCCGTCGCCTGACCGGGTCCGCCGCGAGACGAGCTAGCCGCCCTCGGGGCGGTGCGCCTCCAGGCAGGTGCAGCCGTCGGGGCCGACCGCCGCCGAGTGCGACGTACCGGCCGGCAGCAGGAAGCCGTCGCCGGCCTCCAGCGCCATCGGCTCGGCCTCAGGCCCGACGTGGAAGGTGATCGAGCCGACCGAGCAGACGAGCAGCTTCTGATACGGGTGCTGGTGCGGGGCGTAGGTGTCGCCCGGTCCGTTCGACCACCCGTAGGGCTCCCCGAATCCTTCCGCGCGGGCCACGTCGCGGAAGGCCGCCTCGGTGCCGAAGCGTCGTAGCTCCATCGGCCCCTGCGATGGCTGCAACTAGCGCACCACCACCTCGGTGCGGTTGACGACCAGGTCGCCGTCGAGGCGGCTCACCTGGACCAGGTAGTCGAACGGCTCTACCCAGGGCCGGGCGGTCGTCTCGTACTCCACGCCCCACTCGGACAGCAGCGGCTGAACGGCGTCGGCGATCCCCGCCACGTCGACCCAGGCGCTGGCCAGGTTGTCGGCGCCGCCCGCCTCGCCGATGGCTCCCTGGAAGCGACCGCTCTGCCCCAGCGACTGGGCCGGGTCGAGGTCGAGCACCAGGGCCACGAAGTCCTCGCCCACGCCGAGCACGACCAGCTCCTCGCTGACCGCCCACTGCACCGCAAAGGCGGGCAGGAACCCGTCGGCGCTGGTGTCGCCGATGCGGATGGTGGTGACCGACGCGCCCGCGTGCTCGCTGTCCGTGATCTCGATCCCCAGGCTGGGGTCGATGGCCG
>CAYXZN010000079.1:0-9018 GCA_964469325.1 uncultured Steroidobacteraceae bacterium | reverse complement strand
GGCCCGATGAGCCCGGCTGACCCGATGACCCCGGCTGGCCCGATGAGCCCGGCTGGCCGGACGCCCCGGGCTGCGGCTCGCCGGCACGGGCCACCTGCCGCGCGCCGTCCTGGAGCTCCGACTGCGCGCGGGCGATGTCGCGCTGGAGGTGGCGCTCGTCGTTGGCGTGGCGCATCTCTTCGGCTGCCCTGCGCAGCGTCTCCTCGGCGGCGCGCCGGTCGGCCTCGTCGCCACCATCCGCCTCCCGCAGTGCCTGCGCCGCCTCACGGAGGGCGCGGGCGAGCTCGGGATGGCTCGAGGCCGCCGAGTCCGCGGCTCGCTGGAGCGCCTCCGACCGCTCGCTCGCCTCTCCGGGCTCGAGCTCGTCGAGCTCTTCGGCCAGCTCGTCGAGCTGCTCGGCCGCCTGCTGCGGGTCTCCGTCGGGGTTCTCGTCCTGGCGTCCCGATGCGGCCCCCGAGGTCGCGCGCGCCAGCTGGCTCAGCGCCGCGTCTCTGGCCAGGGCCTGCGGGTCGCTCATCCGCGACAGCTCCTCCACCACCGCCCCGATCCTGGCCAGGGTCTCCTGGCGGTCCGCACCGTCGTCGCGCAGCTGACGCGCGAGACGGCGGAGCTGCTCGACCAGCCGATCGCGATCCGGATTCTCGGTCTCCGCTCCCTGCTCGGATTCGTCGGCGATCCGCTCGATCCGCTCGGCCACCTCACGGCTCGCCTCGCGGGCAGCCTGACGATCCCGGATCACCGCGTCGTTCGGGTTCGGCCAGACGGTGAGCACCAGCAGCAGCGCCGCCGCCCCGGCCCCGGCGCGGACGACCCGGCGCGGCGGGGTGAGGGGGAACGCCCGACGCGCCTTGACCAGCGCCAGACGCGAGCGAGTATCGACCAGCTGGCGCCCGACCAGGCCGGCCCGCTCGTCCCCGCCGGCGCGGGCACCAACACGGTCTCCCGAGATCAGCTCGAGGGCGGTGGCGAGCCGCTCGCGCAGCTCGAGCTCGGCATCGGCGCCTCGTGCACTCTCGACCAGGCCGGGCCGGCGAAGCCAGGCCGTCGCAGCCCAGGCGGTGACGGCGGCGGCGACGATGCCGGCGTGCAGCAGGGGGGCCACCTCGAGCGCGACCGCGCGCGCGAGGAGCTGCACCCCTGCGGCGGCCAGCAGCGCCAGCGTGGCGATCACCAGGCCGGCTCCCAGCGCGCGCCGGCGCCAGAGGCGTCGCCGCAGGGCGTACAGGGTGGCAGCGGCGTCCTCGCCGAGCTCCGTCCGGACGCGGAGCGCCAGATCGCGATCGTCCATGCTGGTCATGTCTCCTCGGCGGTCTCGGCGCCTGCGGGCGTCGACCGGGCGATCGGGGCCATGCCGACGGCGCCGCCTCTCGGTCGGCGCGTGAAGGGCGAGCGCATGCCCGCGGGCACCACCAGCCACATCGAGGCGAGGGTGACCACGACGGAGATCACCGAGAGCGACGCCACGAAGCGCGGCCAGAGGTGGTTCGAGATGGGCGACGGCTCGGCGATCGCCTCGAACCGGTCGCAGTCGGCGCCGAGTGGGCATGCGTCGGGTGCCGGGAGGTCGAGCGCGGCCGCCCCCGGTCGAACGACACGCTCCTGCTCGGCGATCCACCGCTCGAGCTCCAGCTGTGCCGGCGCGTCGTCCAGCTGGATGCCCCGCTCTTCGAGCACGAGCGGGTCCACCTCGCCGCCGGGTCCGAGCAGCTCGTACAGGAAGAGGGTGAAGTCGGTCGATGCCCCGGTCTCGGTGTTGGCGATCACCTCCGCCATGGCCACCGCGGGGTTGGGCCACAGCAGCGCCTCGGGAGCGCGCCGGGAGGAGAACGGGTCGAACGAGCCCCCGGCACCGCGGACCAGCATCTGGCTCCAGAAGACGTAGACCATCAGGGTGCCGATGGTGAGCGCCAGCATGGTGCTGTAAGCGAGCACCGTGGCCGGCTGCGTCCGCTTGAGCAGGGCGGAGAAGAAGAGGCCGATGGCGCCGAAGCCGACCGCGCTGGCGAAGAGGACAGCCTGCTGGCGCAGCAGGTCGTCGACCGTGACGCCGCCGTACATCAGCACCAGCGCGGACAGGGGCAGCCCGGCCACGATCATCAGGAACACGAACGCCAGCGCGGCGGTCAGCTTGCCGAGCACGATGCCGCCGGGGCGCAGCGGGGTGCTGATCAGCAGGTCGAGGGTCTGCTTCTCGCGCTCGAGGCTGATGCTGCCGGCGGTGAAGGCGGGCGCGATGAAGCAGACCAGCAGCAGCTGGAAGAGCGACAGCATCGAGAAGATGGATTGGCCGATGGAGGCCGACGCGTTCAGCGAGGTGGTCAGCCCTTCGCCGGCGAAGGGGGCCAGGTCCGCCACCAACCGCGCGCCCGGCGCCCGGACGAGGTACACGCCGTAGGCGATCGCCGCCAGCACCGAGAGGTAGAGCGTGAGGATGACGAACGCGCGCCGTCCGCGCATCCGGGACCGCAGCTCCTTGACGGTGATGGTGGCCACGGCGCTGCTCAGCTCGCGCAGCGATCGGAGGCGGCCGGGCCGGGGTGCCGCATGCACGCTGGCGCTCACGATTCGATCCCCGTCTCGGTGGCAGCCGGCCCGGTGATGCGCAGGAAGATCTCTTCCAGGTCACTGGTGGCCTGGGTGAAGCCGCTCACCGCGTGCCCGGCCTCCACGATCCGCCGCAGCAGATCGGCCTGCTCGACGGGCGTGCCGTCGAACGCCACCTCGAGCCGGACCGTGTCCGAGGCCGGCGACGCCGTCTCCAGCACGCTGGCGACCCGCGGCTCGGTGGCGAGCCACGCGATCACCGGCTCCGCCGCCTCCAGCAGGTCGATCCGCAGCAGGGCGCCGGCGCGCAGCGAGCGCTCGATCTCGGCGATCGGCCCGGAGCGCAGGAGCCGACCGTTGTCGATGATCCCGACCGAAGTGCACATCTCCGCCAGCTCGGGGAGGATGTGGCTGCTGACCAGGATCGTCTTGCCCATGTCGCGCAGGGTGCGCAGGATCTCGCGCATCTCCACCCTGGACCGGGGGTCGAGCCCGGACGCCGGCTCGTCGAGGATCAGCAGCGCCGGATCGTGGACCAGGGTGTGCGCGAGGCAGAGGCGCTGGCGCATGCCCCGTGACAGGCTCTCGACGTACTCGTTGCGCTTGGTCGGCAGGCCGACGATCTCCAGCAGCTCGCCGATCATTGCCGCCCGGCGCGACGCGGGAATGCCGTAACAGCGAGCGAAGAAGTCCAGGTACTCCCACACCTTCAGGTCGTCGTAGACCCCGTAGAAGTCGGGCATGTAGCCGATCAGCCGGCGAACGCCGATCGGGTCATCGGCCAGGCGGACGCCGCACACGTATGCCTCGCCGGCGGTGGGTGCCAGCAAGGTGGCCAGGATCCGCATGGTGGTCGTCTTCCCGGCCCCGTTGGGTCCGACCAGCCCGTAGATCTCGCCGCGTGGCACGACCAGGTCGACGGCCGCCACCGCGGTCTGCCCGTCGTAGCGCTTCACCAGCCCGCGCGTCTCGACGACCGGGGTCACCGGACCACCCCCGTCAGCTCGGCGCCCAGGTAGACCGGCGACTGCCCCAGGTGGTCGGGGATCTCGGTCCCGGTGATGCGCAGCTCCAGGTAGCCGCCCGGCGCGAGGAGCTGCGCGGGCTCCTCGACCTCGAAGCGGTGGCGCTGGGATGCGTCGCCGAGGAGGCTCCACGTTCCCGACCGCGGGTCGAGCAGCTCCACGGTGTACCCCTCCGGCAGGAGGCTGATGAAGCTGCTCGGGCCCCACACCGACGCGGGATCCGTCCCGGTGATCACGGTCAGCTCTTCGACCTCCACCACGGCGGCGTCGAGCGGCAGGCTCACCCGGAAGGTGACCGACCCGTTGGCGAGCCCCACCCAGCCCGGCGCCTCTTCGAACGCCTCGCCCTCGGTGGCGACCACATGGGTGGGGAGCTGGGAGGGCGTGAGGACGACACGCCCGGGCCCGAGCTGTGGCCGCCCGGACAGGATCTCGACCGACTGCCGATAGCGCTGCACCTCCTCGCCCTCGACGCTCACCGTCACCGGCGCCTGGTCGGCGTGCCAGCCCACGACGAAGGGCCCGCGGTCGGTTCCGGGTGCGAAATCGGCCAGCCGCCCGCCCCAACCCCCGTAGCCCACGATGGCGGTGATCGCGCTGCGGCGGATGGTGACGATCCGCTGCTCCTCGGTCTGGTCGCCGAAGCCGAAGCCGTAGAGCTGCTCGGCGGCCGAGCCGCCGGAGAAGTCGGCGGCGCTGAGGGTGAACGGCTGCTCCGATCCCGGCTCGAGGTCCCCGAGCATCTTCCCTCCCGAGCCGGAGATGATCGCGACGTCCTCGACCGTGGTGGGCCCGCGGTTCGCCACCGTCCCGGCCACGCTCCGCCCGGTGTAGTGCCAGGTCACGTCCAGGGCCGGCGAATACTCGATCACGACGTCCGCGCGCAGCGGCTGGAGGTTCGCCGAACCGACCGCCAGGCCGCGCAGCCGGGCCGGATCGCCCTGCTCGACCTCGTAGCCCGCCCCGATGCCCGAGCCGGGCTCGAAGCCGATGCCGGACAGCGTGGCGAGGAGGGCATCTCCATCGACCCGCAGGTCGTAGGTGGCGCGGGTCGGCGAGAAGATGCCCGCGTACGCCTGGACGGAGGCCACGCTGCCGCCGGCCGCCACCCGGACCAGGTCGACCTCGTGGACGATCACCGAGCTGCCGCGCAGCGTCGATCCGACGCCGTAGGATCCGGCAGAGAAGAGGAGCACCAGGATGGGCGCGGTGACCCACGCCAGCTCGCGCCGGTCCAGCCGACGCAGCACCCAGTAGCTGCCGGGGCCGATGAGCAGGATGTAGGCGCCGATCATGCCGATCAGCAGCTCCGCCGGCGGGACCCTCAGCGCCGGCAGCTGCGACAGGGCGTTGGTGAGCTCTCCGGAGAGCTCCTCGACAGCCGGCATGCCGCCCCCCATCCGCAGCTCGAGCCGGTCGTCGGGAAGCAGCCGGCTCCAGAGCGCCGTCGCACCCGGCCAGGCCCGGAACGGCTCGGTCGCCAGGTCTGCGGCGACCCAAACCACCCGCCCCGCTCCGAAGGCGGTGCTGGCCAGCAGGGGGCGGGCATCGTCGTCGCCGACGGGCACCAGCCCGACGGCGCCCGGCCGCAGCGAGCCGACGGCCACGGTCTGGGCTTCCAGCCCTGAGGGGTCGCTGCCCGTCCACGCCGCGAGCGGCGCCGGATCGACGCCGTCCACGGCCGCGATCGACTCCACCGGCAGCAGGTCCGTGAACCCGCTGCTCCTCGCCTGCCAGTCGGCGCCCCCGACCACGACCAGCTCGCCGCCCGAGGCGATCCAGCGCTCCAGCGCGCGCCGCTCGGCCTGGCCGAGGCGGGTCGAGTCCGCGGCCCAGACGATCGCGGTCAGCCCCTCGAGCGGCTCCGGTCGCTCCGGCAGGTCCGTCGGTAGCAGGCCGATCGGCTCGGGGAGCCCCTCGCCGCGGCCCAGGATCTGCGGCCGGAGGTTGCCGGCCCCGTCGCCGACCAGGGCGACGGCGGCGCCGCTGCGCTCGAGCACCCGCACCGGCGCAGCAGCCACGGCGATGACGCCGCCGTCGGCGTCGACGAACCGGACCTCGACCTGCCGGCTGAAGGCCGCCGGCCGGAGATAGAGCGGGACCTGCTTCCGCGCCCCCGCGGGCAGGTCGACGTAGCGTCGGACCGTGCCGTCCTCGCCCGCGGCCACCAGGTATCCCGCGGTCGGCGGGCCCGCGTTGGAGAGGGTGATCGACAGGGCGGCCCAGCCGCCGGCCGGGAAGCGGCCTGCGACCAGCGCCCGCGCCTCGACCTCCACCTCGCCGGCGGCGCGCACCGGCGCCGCGGACAGCGCGAGCAGGGCGAGCAGGCCCAGCGCCAGCGAGCGGCGGAAGGGGCGCGTGGCGTTGGAGCGTGCGGGCATCGGCCTCACCCGTGATGGACGCGTGTCACGGGTAGACGCGGAGCGCCCCCCGTCGGTTGCACGATCAGCCCTCCCTCCCCCGTCGGCTGGGCGAGTGTATAGTGGCGCGCGCGGTCCCGCCGCGCCCCGAAAGGACCGGTTGCCGATGGAACGGACGGGCGCCCCCCACCCCCAGACCCACCTCGAGCGCCAGCTCCGCGCACAGGAGCGCCAGCTCGCCTTCGTCCGCTCGGTGGTGCTCGGCATCGCTGCCGCCTTCGTGGTGAGCCTCGCCGATCGGCTGCCGACCCTCCCGTTGCTCGTCCTCCTGGCGGTGATGGCGCTGCTGAACGTCGGGATCGTGCTCCTGATCGGCCGCTTCCCGGCGCGCGAGGTCGGGATCGTTGCCACCGCGGCCGACATGGTGGCGGTGACCGTCGCGATCTACCTCGTGCCGACCACCCTCGACACATACCTCTTCTACGGCCTGGTGATCCTGGGCGTGGCCGTTCGCTTCGGCCTGGTGGCCGCCGTCTGGGTGTCGGTGCTGGTGTCGTTCATGTACGGGGCGGTCGTCCTGGCCGTGGCGCCCCCGGCGGCCGACGTGCGCGAGCTGCTGCCGGTGCGGGTCGCCTACCTGGTCGGCTTCGGGGTGGCGGCCGGGCTCTTCGCGCGCTCCGTCATCGCGCGCACCCTGGAGAACGCGCGGCTCCAGCAGCGATTGGAGGCCGAGGAGCGCGAGGAGGCGCGCCGCCGCGAGCAGGAGATGCTGTCGGCCCTGTCGCGCGAGTTCGGGAGCTCCCTTGACCAGTCGGCGACGGTGGCCGCCGTCGTCCGGGGCGCCGCGCCCCTGCTGGGATCGGTCACCGGCCTGCACCTGCTCGAGCCGGGCACCGGCCTGCTGCGGCTGGCGGGGGTGGAGGGCGATCCCGACCTGCTGGAGCCGCTTCGCGCGCGCCAGCTGGAGCGACCGGTGAAGGTCGGCGCGGGCATCCTGGGCGCTGCCTGTGCGACCGCCAGCAGCCTCGTCGTCGACCCGGAGGCGCCCTCGGCGGCTCCGCGCGAGGTGGCGCCCGAGGACCCGATCGGCCCCGGCTCGCCGCTGAGCTCCATGGTCGCCGTCCCCATCCTGTCCCAGGGGGGCGTGCGGGCGGTGCTGTGGACCGCCTCGCCTCCCGGTCGCCCGGTGGGCGAGCCCGAGCGCAGGCTGGCCGAGGCCGTTGCGGAGCGTGCCGGTCCCGCGCTCGAGAACACGAGCCTGTGGATGGATCTCCAGGCACAGATGTCCCGCATGGAAGCTCTGCAACGGGTGGTGGCCGACATCACCAGCAACCTTGCGATCGAGGAGATCGGCGACCACCTGGTGGAGAGCGTGGCCGAGATCTTCGGCGCCGATCGGTCGGCGATCTTCCTCCGGCAGGAGGAGGGTGGCTACCAGCGGGCATCGGCCCGCAACCTGTCCGACGAGTTCTGTGCCGCCGCGGCGGGACGCTACCTGGGCGGTCCCGGCGGCTTCGCGGCGGCTCTCCGCGAGCCCCTGCTGCTGACCGATGCCCGAGCCGATCCACGGGCCGAGCTGCTGGCCGAGGCCTGCCGTGACGAGGGGATCGTCTCGCTGGTGGTGCTGCCGCTCATCTTCGGGACCGAGCCGGTCGGGACCATGATCCTCGGCCACGATCGGCCTCGAGCCTGGGACGAGGCAGAGCTGACGCTCGCGCGCACCCTCGCCGACCAGGCGGCGATCGCGATCAGCAACGCCACGCTCTTCACCCGCGAGAAGCAGGCGCAGCGCATCAAGGACGACTTCCTGTCGATCGTCAGCCACGAGCTGCGCACCCCGCTGACCAGCATCCAGGGCTACTCGCAGCTGCTCGAGGCGCGCGTACGCGACAGCGGCGGCAAGGCCAAGGAGCTCGCCCAGCTCGAGGTGATCCGCTCCCAGGTGCACCGCATGCGCCGGCTGGTCGACGACCTGCTGGACGTGAGCCGAATCGACCGCCGTGGCGGGGTGAGCATCGAGCCGCACGAGATGGACCTGGCCGACGAGCTGCGGGAGGTGGCAGGCCGGCTCGCGCGCGACCATCCGCGCCGCCGGGTCACGCTCGACGTTCCGACCACGCTTCCCGTCGAGGCGGACCGGGACCGGATCTCGCAGGTGCTGGGGAACCTGGTGGACAACGCGCTGAAGTACTCTCCCGGCGGCGGTCCGATCACCCTGCGCGCCGAGCCCGAGGACGAACAGGTGACGGTGAGCGTGGCCGACGAGGGGATCGGGATCCCGACCAGGCATCTCGGGCACGTGTTCGAGCGCTTCTACCAGGCCGACTCCGACGTCGCGCGGCGCAGGTTCGGCGGGCTGGGGCTGGGCCTCTACATCAGCCAGGCGATCGTCGATGCCCACGGCGGCACGATCTGGGCGGAAGCCAACAGCGACGCGGGCCGGGGCAGCGTCTTCCGCTTCCGCATCCCGCGCCGGGCGCCGGCCCGCCACTTCCCGCCCATTCCCGGTGAGCCGCCGCCATTCGTGGTCCGCGGCGGGGGGGCCGGATGAGGGAGCGCATCGCCGCGCTCGCCGAGCGGCACGGCCTCCAGCTGGTCGGGCTCGCGCCCGCCGAGCGGGCGACGGAAGCCGAGCGGCGGATGCGCGACGCGGTCGATGCCGGCCGTATGGCCCGGATGGGCTGGATGGGCGGCGAGCGGCCGGCGCTCGCTACCGACCCCGCCCGCCACGACCCGGCGGCGGCGACCGTGATCGTCGTCGCCGCGCCCTATGCCGGCGAAGACCGGCGGAGCTGGGACGCGGGCAGCGGGTCGCTGCCCGAGCCGCTGGAGCGGGCGCTGGGCGGCGAGCCCGCCACGCCGACCGGCCTGGTGGCGCGCTACGCGCTGGGGACCGACTACCACGTGGCCCTGCGCGAGCGGCTGGCGGCGCTGGCCGGCGACCTGGCGCAGATCGGCGTGCGCACCAGCGCGCCCAGCTTCGTCGACGATCGCCCCTTCGCCGAGCGCGCCTTCGCGGCGCAGGGCGGCATCGGCTGGATCGGCAAGAACACCAACCTGCTGACCCACCACCGCGCCGGCTCGTGGGT
>CAYXZN010000078.1:2698-9048 GCA_964469325.1 uncultured Steroidobacteraceae bacterium | reverse complement strand
CGGCGAGCGGGCCACGCTGCTGCCGGTCGACGCGGACGCGTCGGCCCGCGGCATCCGGGACGGGCTGGCTGAGCGGACAGGTGCGGCGCCGGCGGTGATCGTCTCCGACTCGTTCGGGCGGCCGTGGCGCAACGGGATCGTCAACGTCGCGGTGGGGGCGGCGGGGATCGAGCCGCTCCTCGACCTGCGGGGCACGCCCGACGCCTCGGGCCGCGAGATGCAGTCGACGGTGATCGCGGTCGCCGACGAGCTGGCATCGGCGGCGGACTTGGCGGGCGGCAAGGTGGGGCAGCGGCCGGTGGTCCTGGTGCGAGGCTACCTATACCGCCCCGGCGCCGAGGGGGCCACCAGCCTGGTGATGCCGCCCGAGCGCGACCTCTTCCGCTAGCCGTCGTGCTGCACGAGCGGCTGGCCGCAGTAGCGGTCGTGCTGCGCTAGCACGCTTCCTGCAAGCCGTGCACGGTGGGGCCAGGCCCCGTGCATGCACACCACGCTACCGACTGCCGCGCCCGTCGCGGCCGGTTCCCTGCTGGCCGGCCGATACCGGATCGTTTCCCGGCTCGGGGTTGGTGGCAGCGCCGAGGTCTGGGAGGCGCGCGACGAGCAGCTCGACCGGCGCGTCGCGCTGAAGCTTCCGCACCCGCACCTGGTCGAGGACGAGCGGACCAGGCGGCAGCTCGCCGCCGAGGCGCGTGCCGTCGGCAGCCTCTCGCATCCCGGCATCGTGCGCGTCTACGACGTCGCCGACGGGTCACGACCCGCGGTGGTGATGGAGCTGGTCGAGGGCGAGTCGCTGGGCGACATCCTCCGCCGGCGAGGGCCGCTGCCACCCCGAGAGGTGGCACGGATTGGCGCCCAGGTCGGCGATGCGCTCCTGCACGCGCACGGCCGTGGAGTGATCCATCGTGACGTGAAGCCCGGGAACATTTTGGTCGATCCGGCCGGTGACGCGCGGCTGGTCGACTTCGGCATCGCCCGCCTGCTCGACGAGGCCGCGGTACGCCTGACCCAGACCGGGATGGTGGCCGGCACCCTGGCCTACATGGCGCCCGAGCAGCTCTCCGGAGGGGAGTTGACGCCCCGCACCGACGTCTACTCGCTCGGCGCCGTGCTCTTCCACGCCCTGACGGGGCATCCACCGTTCCACGCTGCGTCCCCGGTGGCGCTGGCCGAGGCGCAGCGCGACGGCCCTCCCACCCTGCTCGCCGCCGGCGGAGCCGATGTCGACCCGGTCCTGGCCCAGGTGGTCACCGCGGCGCTCCAGCCCGATCCCGAGCAGCGGCCGCGCACCGCCGGAGCCATGGCCGATGCGCTCCGCGCCTGGCTGGAGGGTCGTCCGACTGAGCCGATGGCCGTCGTGCCGCACGTGGCGGAGGCAGCCACCGTCGCTGTGCCGGCCGCCGCCGCAGCGCACCCGCAGCGCCGGCGGCTGGGGGTCGTGCCTCCCGTCGCCCTGGCGACGGTGGGCGCCGCGCTCCTGTCGCTGGCCTTCGTGGCGCTCGCGGGCCCTGGCGATCCGGCCGGGGCGGGCGCGACCCCATCACCGACCGGCACTCCCGGCTGGCTGGCCGCACTGCTCGCCGATCACGAGGCGGCGTGTGGCGCCGATGCCGAGGCCCCGCCGGTCGAGGAGCTCACCGAGGAGGAGGCGCGGGCGGTCATCCAGGCGTCGATCGACGAGTGCCGCGCCGCCGCCGAGGAGGCGGAGGAAGACGACGAGGAACAGAAGGACGACAAGGACGACAAGGACGACAAGGACAGGGGGAACGGTGGCGAGGGCCGCTCCGACGACAATCCGGGGCGCGGCAATGGGGGAGGAGGCGGCGACGACGACGACGACTAGGTCGGCAGGCGGTTCTGCCGGCCCATCGGCCTAGCCCGTCGGCTGGAGGAAGAGCGAGACGATCTCGCCGCCCTCGACGCGGAAGTTGGCCTCGACCGTCATCGGCGGAGCACCCGGACGGATGACGGTGCAGTCGGAGATGTGGGTGGCGCCCATGCTGCGGCCGGCATCGGCGTACATCCGAAAGCCGTCGCCGGCGCGGACGAACCAGCCGCCCACCCGGTCGCGACCGCGCAGGTTGGTGCGCTCGTTGGAGCCGGGCATGCTGATGCCCATCACCGCGTTTTCGGCGAGCAGCTCCACGGCGCGCTCACGCTGGTCGTCGTTGATCAGCTCCAAGAAGAGGTCGACGGTCTCCGCGGCTCCCATGGCCGAAAGGATAGACGCTGACGCTCAGGCGCGGGACCGGGCCGGAGCCGGGCAGGGGCCGGGCAGGGCCGGACGGGACCGGGCCGGGGCCGGGCGGGGCCGCCGGTATTCGCCGTGCGAGTACAACTGACCAATTCCGCCGTTCCAACCGTCCGGGCATCTGCGGCGGTGATGCGCCGACGGCACAGGAAGTCGCCGGTCGCCGTTGTATCTCCCCCGCGAATACTCGCCCGCTCCCGCGCCGCTCTCGGACCGCACCCGCACCCAGGCGCGCACCCAGCCGCGCGCCGAGCGGGCGGATCCCCTCCCCGTCGTGCGCTCTGCCTCGGACGTACACTCCCCGTCCATGGCACGGCTGCGGATTGGTCTGATCGGATGGGGGACGGTGGGATCCGCCCTCGGCCGGCTCGTGCTGGACGGTCCGCTGCCGCTGGAGCTCGCGGCCGTCGCGATGCGTGATCCCCGGCGGGAGCGGAGCGAGCCGCTCCCCGAGGGCGTGGCGCTCACCGGGCCGGACGAGATCCACGACGAAGCGGACGTCGTGGTCGAGCTGGCCGGCGGGATCGACGGGCCGCTGGAGTGGGCGCGCGCAACCCTGACCGCCGGCCGGCCCTACGTGACCGCCAACAAGGCGCTGCTGGCCAACCACGGCGACGAGCTGGCAGCCACGGCGCGTTCACACAGCGCGGCGCTGCTCGGCTCGGCTTCGGTGGGGGGCGGGACGCCCATGATCGAGATGCTCACCCACCTCTCCGCCGCGCGGCGGATCACCCGGCTGCGCGGCATCGTCAACGCCACCACCACCTTCATCCTGGGCCGGATGGGAGAGGGGCGCAGCTACGAAGAGTCCCTGCGCGAGGCCCAGGCTGCGGGCTACGCGGAGGCGGACCCCAGCTTCGACGTCGACGGGCGCGACGCGGCGCAGAAGCTGGCCATCCTGGCTTCGGTCGCCTGGGGCCGCTTCCGGCATGAGCGCGAGGTGGATCGGGCGGGGATCGTCGGGCTCCGGCTGGAGCCGGGCGCCACCGTGCGCCTGGTGGCCGAGGCCGACCCCGAGCGCCTGGGCGTGAGGCCGATGGAGCTCCAGGCCGAATCGCCGATGGGCCGCACGCAGGGCGTCGAGAACGTCCTGGAGGTCGAGGTCGCCCTGGCGGGCACCTTCCGGATCACCGGTCCGGGGGCGGGCGGTGCGGTGACGGCGGGCGCCGTGTACGCCGACCTGGCGCGGCTGGTCGCCGGCGAGCGTCCGGTACTCTTCGGGCCATGAGCGACGGACCCATGGAGCCGATGCAGCCCGACGGCTGGCCGATGGTCGGCGTCGCCGGCGCGCGCGGGGTGGTCGGCGGCGTCTTCCTCTCCATCCTCGCCGATGCCGGCCTGCCGGCGGATCGGCTGCGCGCCTTCGGCACCGAGCCGGGGCGGGCGGCGTACGGCGAGGGCGAGGTCTCGGTGACCGTCCCCGACGAGGCGGGGATGGCCGGGCTCGACGTGCTCTTCCTCGCCACCGATAGCGCGGTATCGCGGGAGCTGGTGGAGGGGCCGGCCCGCGCGGTGCCGCTGGTGGTCGACAACTCCAGCGCATACCGGCTCGACCCACAGGTGCCGCTGGTGGTCCCGGAAGCGAACGCGGCGGCGCTCAACCGGCGCGGCAGCGTGGTCGCCAACCCCAACTGCACGACCGCCGCGTGCGTGGTCGCGCTGGCGCCGATCCGCGACCTCGCAGGACTCGCCTCGGTCGACCTGGCCAGCTACCAGGCGGTGAGCGGCGCCGGGCGGGCAGGCATCGGGGCCTGGGAGGAGGAGCGGACCGCCGGGGGTCGGGAGCGCGCCGCTGCGTCGCCGTTCCACGGCCGCATCGCCGACAGCGTGGTGCCGCAGATCGACGTGCTCGACGAGTCGGGCTGGAGCGGCGAGGAGCGCAAGGTCTCCGCCGAGCTGCGCAAGATCCTGGAGCTGCCCGACCTGGACGTGGCCGCCACCACGGTCCGGGTCCCGGTGCGGACCGGCCACTCGGTCGCGATCCACCTGCGCACCGCCCGACCCGTGACGGTCGCGGCGCTCGAGGCGGCGCTCCGTAAGGCGCCCGGCGTGGAGTACCGCCCCGCGCACGGCGGCGAGGGCCACCCGATGCCGCTCGACGTCGAGGGGCGCGACCCGGTGATCGTCGGCCGGCTGCGGGAGATCCCCGGCCGCGAGCGCGGGTTTGCCCTCTTCCTGTCCAGCGACAACCTCCGCAAGGGGGCGGCGCTCAACGCGGTCCAGATCGCCGCCTGCGCCGATCCATCCCGCTTCGGCCGCCTGCTGCCCCCGTCCCGCTGACGCTTCCTGCTCGCGAGGGGCGGCCGGCTCCGGGCCGAAAGGTGCTTTCGAGTTCCGAGCTGCGAATGGAGATCGTCTGCGGCGCAGCGGCACCGCATCGGGCTATGCTTGCCGGCGCAATCGTCTGGACCAGCCTCGTCCTCATGCCCTCACAGTGGGAGGATCTGCCCCTTGCCCACCTTCCCTGAGCTGATGCGTCAGTTCCTCGACGAGGAGTACGCCGAGTCGCCGGTCAAGGCCACCTCCCTGGGTCTCACCGACTACGACTCGGAGCTTGACGACCTGTCCGAGACGGCCTTTGTGCGACGCACCCGGGCCACTGGGGAGTGGCTGAGCCGGTTCGACGCCGTCGACCCCAACGACCTGTCCTTCGACGAGGAGGTGGACCGCGACCTGGTGCTGGCGACGCTGCGCGGGCGCGACATCATGGACGACTGGGAGGTGTGGCGGCGCCAGCCCGACACGTACCTGAACCCCGGCCTGTACGGCGTCTTCCTCCTGTTCCTCCACCGGCTCCGCCCGGAGGCCGACCTGGTGACCGATGCGGCCGCCAGGCTGCGGGCGATCCCCGGCAACCTCGACGACGGGCGGCGCAACCTGCGCCCCGAGCTGGTGCCGGAGATCCTGCTGGACCGCGCCCGCAACCAGGCGCTGGCGGGGGCGCGCTACGCCCGCGAGCTGCTGCCCGCGGAGATCGGCGACGCGACGCTGCGCTCGCGCCTCGCCGAGGCGGGGGAGGAGGCCGCCACCGCGTTCGAGGCCTACGCCGCCTTCCTGGACGAGCTGCGGCCGAAAGCCTCCGGGGATTGGGCGCTGGGCGAGGAGCGGTACAGCCGGCTGCTGCGCGAGCGGGAGCTGCTCGACTTCGACGCCGCCGGCCTCCGCGACCGCGGCCGCCAGGAGTACGACCGCCTGTCCGCCGAGCTGACCCGCTGTGCGCGCGAGCTGGAGGGGAGCGACGACTGGAAGTCGGTGCTGCATCGGTGCAACCTCGACCACCCCGAGACGCCGGAGGCGATGCGCCAGGCCTACGAGCGCTGGACCGCCGCTGCTCGAGACTTCCTCCGTGAGCGGCGGCTCGTCACCTTCCCGCCGGGCGAGGAGTGCGCCGTCGATCCGTCACCCCACTTCCAGCGCCCGGTGCTGGCGGTGGCCAGCTACATGAGCCCGCCGCCCTTCAGCGACTCGATGCGCGGCCACTTCTTCGTTCCCTTCCCGCCCGACGGGGCGAGCAACGAGGAGATCGCCAAGCGCCTCCAGTCGAACTGCCACGCCGGCATCCCGACCACCAGCGTGCACGAGGCGTATCCCGGCCACCACTGGCACCTGGTGATGAGCAAGTCGGCCCCATCGGAGGTGCGTCACGTCCTGCGCACCCCATACTTCAGCGAGGGGTGGGCGCTGTACGCGGAGCGGATGATGCGGGAGCAGGGCTTCTTCACCGACCTGCGCCACGAGATGTTCCAGTACGAGGCGACCATCTTCCGCGCCGCGCGGATCGTGGTCGACACGAGCCTCCACTCCGGCGAGATGGGCTACGACGAGGCGGTGCGCTTCATGATGGAGTCCTCGAACCTGACCGAGCCCACCGCGAAGGCCGAGGTGACCCGGTACTGCTCGTGGCCCACCCAGGCCTCCAGCTACCTGACCGGCTGCCTGGAGATCGTGCGCATCCGGGACCGATACCTGTCCGTCCGCGCCGCCTCACCGGCCGATACCGATGCGCTCCGCGACTTCCACGACACGCTCGCCTCGAGCGGCGGCGGGCTGCCCATCGCGCTCCTGGAGCGCGTCGCGCTCCGCGCGGCCGAGGGCGTGG
>CAYXZN010000078.1:0-2598 GCA_964469325.1 uncultured Steroidobacteraceae bacterium | reverse complement strand
CGTTCGCCGTCCGGCAGGTAGCTGAGCAGGGTCTCCCGCGGCTCGCCGCTCTTGCGACCGACCGTCCGCAGCACCAGCGCGTCGTCGCCGGTGGCCCGCGCCCCCAGCAGACGGTAGGCGAGCCGATGCAGGTGCCAGAACAGCTGGAACGCGATCCGTCGCAGCGGGGTGAGCATCCTACTCGGCCACGGTCACGTCGACCAGCTGCGCGCCGACCGCCGCGACCAGGTCCGCCGGAGCCAGGTGCACGTTCAAGCCCCGCGCGCCCCCGCCTATGGCCACCGTCTCGTGCTGCACGACGGCGGCATCAGCGATGACCGGCCAGGCGCGGCTGGAACCGAAGGGGGTGATGGCGCCGCGCTCGTAGCCGGTTGCCCGGAGGGCCTCATCGGCGTCGGGAAGGGAGAGGCGGCTGACCCCCAGGTGGGAGCGAAGCCTGGGCCAGTCGAGCCGGCGTCCGCCGGGGACCAGCACGAAGAGGTAGTCATCGGCGCCGCGCCGAACCACGATGGTCCGGATCAGTGCCGCCAGCGGAATCCCCTGCAGCTCGGCGCTCTCGACCGCGTCCCGGGCAGGGCGAGTGCGGACCACGCGGTGCGGGATTCCGGAGCGCTCGAGCACCTCGAGCGCGGGGGTGGCCTGGTTCACCGCCCTCCACCATAGTGGACCGATGCGCGAGACCGACGCCGATATCGCCCAGCTCCAGCAGCTGATGGACGCCACGGTGGCGGATGTCAACCCACACATGGCGGCGATCGTCACGCCGGAGCGGCGGCTGAGCGCCCGCCAGGTCGTCCGTCACCTCCAGGGCATCCGGCACGTCGCGCTCGCCACCGTCAACGCCCGCGGCGAGCCGCGCGTCTCGCCGCTCGACACGCTCTTCATCCACGGGCGCTTCACGCTCTCCACCGGTGGCGGCGCGGCCCGTCTCCGGCACCTGCGGCGCAACCCGGCCTGCTCGGCGGTGCACATGGAGGCCGATCGGATCGCGATCGTGGTCAACGGGACGGTGGAGTGGCTGCCCCGCGACCACCCCGACCACGACCTGGTGCACGGGACCTGGACCGAGACCTACGGCTCGGACCCGTACACGTGGGGCGACCAGATCGTCTTCTTCCGGATCCAGCCAGGCTCGATGTGGGGCTATGCCTTCCACCCGGAGGAGTTCCCCGGGTAGGCCGACTTTTGAAGATTTCCCCAGCCCGCGCGCCCATACACGAGTGAAGGCGCCGATCTGAATCGGCCCCCGACGATGGAAGAGGCATGGATACCGAGCTCGTGAGGCTGGCACAGAACGGCGACAAGGAGGCCTTTGCCGGCCTGGCGTCAGCCTTGGCGGATCGGTTCCTGGCCACGTCGCGCAGGATCCTGGGCGACATCGACCTCGCCGAAGATGCGACGCAGCAGGCGCTGCTGACCATCTGGCGGGACCTTCCGCAGCTCCGCGACACGGCCCGCTTCGAGGCCTGGTCGTACCGGCTCCTCGTGCGCGCCTGCTACGCCGAGGGGCGACGCACCCGGCGCTGGGTGCCGAATCTGAGGCTGCTGCCGGCTGACGAGCCGACGGCGGGCGGCCTGAGCTCGATCGTGGATCGCGACCAGATCGAGCGGGCGTTCCGACGCCTCTCCCTCCACCACCGGACGGTGGTGGTGCTTCACCACTACCTCGACCTGTCACTCGACGAGGTGGCCGATGCCCTGGGGATTCCGTCCGGCACCGTCGCCTCGCGGCTCCACCACGCGATGCGAGGGCTCCGCGCGGCGCTCGACGCCGACGCGCGGCCCGCGGCCCGGGAGGCAGCACAGTGAACGCCGATCCCGACGTCACCCGCGTCGTCCGCTCCTGGCTGAAGGAGGACGCCTACGAGAACGCCGATCGCGTGCTCGACAGCGTGCTCGACCAGCTCGAATGGATTCCACAGCGCCGAGCCGGCTGGCTGGCGCGGAGGTTCCCGATCATGAACAGCAGTCGATTCCGTTACGGGATCGCAGCCGCGGCGATCGTTGCTGCCGCGTTCCTGGGCCTCAGATTCCTGCCCGGCCCGAACGTTGGTGCGCCGGACGCTACCCCCTCACCAACCCCCAGCACCTCCACGTTCACCTCAGAGCGCCACGAGTATTCGCTCCTGCTTCCCGATGACTCGTGGGTGATCGTGGAACGTCGAGGAGAATGGGCTCCGGGCAAGACGTTCAGCGAGCAGTCGGGCGGCCTCGACGTCGCCGACAAGATAGGCGAGAGCGAACCGTGGATCCTGATCACCAGCCAGCCGCTGGACGTCGACCGCGACGCGTGGCTGACTCGATACGACCAGCTCAACGAGGAGGCCTTCCCGGACTGCGCGGTCGAAAGCTCCGAATCTCGACAGGTTGACGGCGAAGAGGGGCGCATCAACACCTACCGGTGTGGTGACGCCGCGCTCGGGGTCGAGGCCACGACGTGCTGCGCCGCCGAGGCGGTCATGTTCCACGACGATCGCGTGTATGTCATCCGGGTATTCGACCGCGAGGATGACCGCTCCTACGATCCGCGACCGCAGCTCGACGAGTTCCTCGACATCTTCCGATTTCTCGACTGAGCGGCGCGCCGGCGAGCTCCAG
>CAYXZN010000077.1:0-9082 GCA_964469325.1 uncultured Steroidobacteraceae bacterium | reverse complement strand
CGATCTCCAGCGTGACAGGCTGGCATGTTAGGCCACTACACCACGGGCCCGCGGGGGAGGGACGGTCCGAGAGTATAGCAGCGGACCCCGGTCCCTTCAGGAGCCGGCCCGGTCCCCCTGCGACGGGTCCGGCGCGCCGTCCGAGCGGGAGCGGGCCACCGCCAAGAGGATGGCGATCGCGAGCTCGGCGCCGCCCAGGAGACCCAGGCCGAGCGCCACGCCCACCAGCCATCTGCCGGCCTCCGCCACCTCCACCGCAGCCGAGACTGCGCTCGCCAGCAGGGCGACGCCGATGGCGGCCACGGCGACGGCCACGGCCGCCGACAGCTCATCGACCCTCCCACGCGCGGCGCGCCCGGCGCCGACCAGGTGGAGCAGGCCCGCGGCGGCGGTCGCCGCGCCCAGCGCCATGGCGGCACCGCCCACCGCGGCGGCATCGGTCACCTCCGGCGGCAGCAGCGCGTGGATCGTCCCGGGAATCAGCGCCCCGGCGGCGAGAGCCGCCAGGCCGACGGCAACGAACAGCCCGCCGAGCATCCAGAGGAGAGAGGTCGCCAGGCGGAGCGGACCGCTCACCCAGCCGGGGCGATCAGCGGCGGGCGAGGATCGCAGCGGCCGCCGCGGAGACGAGTGCGACCGCGCTCAGCGTGCCGGCCAGGACGCGGTCGGGCTGGAGGCCACGCGAGAAGACGACGTAGGCGCCGCTCGCAGCCAGGACGGCGACCACCGCGTTGAGCAGGACCGCGCCGGGGCGGGCGTACCGGAGCTGCGCGACCACTCCCACCACGGCGGCGATCTCCGCCAGGCCGGCGACCAGCACGGCCACTCCGCCGAGCAGCTGCCGCGTACCGAGCTCCTCCGCGTTGGGCGGCGGAGCCCCGCTGAAGCGGGCCGAGGCGGTGATGCCGGCCACGATCATAGTGACCGCCACGATCAGCAGCGCCACGCCCAGGATACCCATCCCAAGGATCGCGACCCCTCCCAGGTCACCGAGGTGGGGCGGAGCGAGCGAGTGGGCGCGCGACCTCGCACCCCGACGGGCAGCCAGGGCAGTCCGCTGCGGGGCGCGCGAGCGCCCGCCTCGGTCGAGCGGCTTGGACAGCTTCTTGGTGACCACGGCGCCCGATTGTAGGCGGTGTCCGCCTCCCCGACCACCGGCCGTATACTCCCGCCGATGCCGTACGAGCCGCCCGAGCCTCGCGCGACGTCGGGGCGTGTCCGCCTCCAGCGCCTCCTGAACCTCACCCTCGCGGCCATGCTCGTGGCGGCGGTCACGTACTTCGGGTACGTCGGCTTCGAGGGGTCCCGGCTGGCAACTGCCCACGGCTCCCCGTCGCGCGACTGCCGAACGCCGGCGGCGCTGGGGCTCGAGTACGAGGCGATCAACTACGACATCGCCGCAGACGCGCACCTGGCCGCGGAGCCGGACCCGAAGCATTGCACCGCGCTCGGTCCGGTGGCAGGAAGGCTGGTGCGAGCGGCCGACGGGACCGGCATCGCCGGGTGGTGGATCCCGTCGGCGGCGGACATCGGGCCTGCCGGACCCACCGTCGTCCTGGCGCACGGTTGGGGGAGCAACAAGAGCCGCATGCTCGACCACGTCGCTCTCCTGCACCCGCACTACAACGTGGTCGCGTTCGACTTCCGCAACCACGGGCAGAGCGCACCGGCGCTGACCACCCAGGGCGTGCTCGAGCAGACCGACCTGCGCGCCATCCTCGACTGGCTGGAGCGGAGCAAGGCGCCCGAGCGGATCGCCCTGTACGGCGTCTCGATGGGCGGAGCCACCGCCGCCAACGTGGCCGACGACGACGAGCGCGTCGACGCGCTCATCCTCGACTCGACCCATGCCACGCTGGTCGGGGCGTTCGAGGTGCGCGCGGCCCGCGCCGGCTACCCGCTGGCACTCCCCGTCGCCCTGGCCGTCCTGTTCGGCAGCCTGGTTCGCACCGGGCTCGACCTGAGCGCCGTCGACCCTGTGCTGGCGGTCGACGACCTCGGCCACCGGCCCCTGCTGATCCTGCACGGCACCCGCGACGCCTCCACGGCCCGTAGCAGTCCAGAGGAGCTGCTGGCCGCGGCGCGCGAGGCCGGCGTGGAGAGCGAGCTGCACCTGTGCGACGCGGACCACGCGGCCCTGCTGATCAGCTGCGGCGACGACTACAGCCGGTGGGTGCTAGGCTTCCTCGCGCGCACACTCGGCACCGGTTAGCGCCCGACCGGCGGGCGAGGCAGCGCGGCCAGAGTCCACCAACACCAGCGCCCTGTCCACCGCTGCCTCGACGCGGCCCAGCCGTCGCCCGGCCCAGCGGTCGGGCACGCAGGAGCCAGCCTCAGCCCATGTCGTCCAGCCCCACCCGACCGGAACCCAGCGACGCCGACTCGCGCTTCGACCGCGTCGTCGAGCGCTGGTTCCGTGACCGCCTCCGTCTCCATCCTGAGCTCGCCACGCGGATCGGGGTGCACGAGCACGACGACCGTCTCTCGCCCGCCTCGAGCGAGGCGGTGGAGGAGCAGGTCGCCTTCCACCGCTCGGCCGTCGACGAGATGGAGCGGTTCAGCGCCTCGGAGCTGTCCGCGGAGCGCGCGCTCGACCGCGACCTGCTGATCCACGAGGCGCGGGTCACGCTGCACGAGCTCACCGAGCAGCCGCGCTGGGAGCGGCGCAGCGGCGCGGCAGACAGCCTGGGCGACGCGATCTTCCCGCTGCTGACGCGTGACTTCGCGCCCGTGGAGGAGCGGATCGCAGCGATCGCGGGCCGCCTCGAGGCGGCTCCACGCATGATCGCGGAGCGGCGCGCACGCGTGACCCGCGCGGTCCGTGTCTGGGCGGAGATCGACCTGCAGAGCGGCGAGGCGCTGGCCGGCTTCCTGGACACCGTGGTGTCGGTGGCGCGCAGCGAGGTGCGCGATGCCGGCCTGCTTCGCCGCCTGGAGGCCGCGGCCGCGGGAGCCAAGGGCGCCCTGGCCGACCACGGCGACTGGCTGCGCAGCGAGGTGATCCCGTCAGCCGACGGGGAGTGGCGCCTGGGTGCGGAGGCGTTCGAGGAGCTGGTACGGCTCCGCGAGCTGGACGCGGACGCGGACGCGATCCTGGCCGTGGGCGAGGAGGCGCTGGCCGAGGCGCGAGCGGAGCGAGAGCAGATCGCGCGGGAGATCGACCCCACCCTGGACCCCGAGGAGGTGCGGCTCGCCATCAAGCAGCGGCACCCGACGACCTTCGCCGCGGCCCTGGACGAGTACCGGAACGCCATCGACCGGGCCCGCCGCTTCGTGGCCGAGCGGGACCTCGCCACCTTTCCGCCCGACGACAACCTGCAGGTCCTGGAGACGCCGCCCTTCCTCCGCCACACCACGCCGTTCGCCGCCTACTTCGAGCCGGCCAAGCTCGATCCGGTGCCGGTCGGCATGTACATCGTGACCCCGCCGTCGAATCCCGAGATGCTGCGCGAGCACAGCTACGCGAGCATCAGCAACACCAGCGTCCACGAGGCGTACCCGGGCCACCACCTCCAGCTGAGCGCCGCAATCGTGAACCCCAGCCTGGTCCGGACCATCGTTTCGGCGACAGACCGCGCCGCCGAGTTCGCGGAGGGGTGGGCTTTCTACTGCGAGCGGATCATGAAGCGGGCCGGATTCGACGACACGCCGGAGCATCGGTTCATGCAGAACGTGGACGTGATCTGGCGGGCGACGCGGATCGTGCTGGACGTTCGCCTCCATCGGCGCGAGATGGCGTTCGACGAGGCGGTGGAGTTCCTGATCGATCAGACCGGCTTCGAGCGGCCGGCGGGCGTGGCCGAGGTGAAGCGCTACACCTCCACGCCCACCTACCAGCTCAGCTACCTCTATGGACGGCACATGATCGAGACGCTGCGCACCGAGGTGGAGCGCCGCCAGGGTTCGCGCTTCACCCTGAAGCGGTTCCACGACACGCTCCTCTACGGCGGGATGATGCCGGTCAGCTATGCGCGCCGACTGTTCCCGGAGCTCCGGGGCACTGACCCTGGTCCTGCGCCGGAGGCCTGAGCCGATGCGGACCCTGCCCGTCCTGGCGGCCAGCCTCCTGGCGACGGCGATGCTGCTGGCCTCCTGCGAGGCGAGCGCCTCCCCGACCCCACGACCCGACTGCCCCAGCGCGGCGCCCAGCGGGGCTGACCAGGAGCGGCTCCTCGCCGATGCCGACCGCGCGGTGGTCGAGACCAACAAGGGGAGCTTCACCATCGAGCTGCTGGCCGAGGCCGGGCCGATGGCGGCCGCCAATTTCGTCGCGCTGTCTCGCTGCGGCTTCTACGACGGGATCGCCTTCCACCGTGTGGTGCCGGGGCAGCTGATCCAGGGGGGCGACCCGCTGACGCGGGGCCGCACGGAGGACTTCGAGGGGATCGGCACCGGCGGGCCCGGCTACCGCTTCGACACCGAGGTCCCACCGGGCGGTTTCGGGTACGACCCGTACGTGGTGGCGATGGCCAACGCCGGGCCCGACACGAACGGCAGCCAGTTCTTCATCCCGCTCACCGAGATGTACTGGCTCGGGCCTGACTACTCGATCTTCGGACGGGTGGTCGAGGGCACCGACGTGGTCGACGCGATCGGGCAGCTGCCGACCAACGATCGCCAGGTACCGCTCGACGCCGCGGTCATCGAGACGATCCGGATCGAGGCTGCGGCGGGGTCTTCACCGTCGCCGTGAGGCGGGCTCCGCGGCGACCCGTCGGGCCCTTCCGGTCGGCGCATCGGCGAGCACGAAATTCCGCTTTGAAATGTAAAGAGATCTTAGCCTCAAACCGTTGACCAAAGCGAACAGATGGTCTACGCTCACGGGGCTGTTCGCACAGCGATTCCCACTGGTCGCAGGGTCATGGGTAGGTTTGGGTAAGGGTAGCGGGGGAAACCCCGCGTGAAAGATGCCCCAGCGATTAGCGAATCCGGCAGCAACGAAGGCCCCGCTTCGGCGGGGCCTTCTTCTTGTTAGAGAGAGGATGCATGTCCGCCATCGGCCACGTCGCGGTGGGGCTCGCGGCAGCGAGGATCGGGCGGCCGCCGGTGCGCTCCACCGTCGGCTGGGCGGTGCTGCTCGTCGTCGCCGCGACCATGCCCGACCTCGATTTGCTGCTCGAGGAGGTCGGGCTGGCTGAGCACCGCGGGGCGAGCCACTCGCTCGGCTTCGGCCTGCTGATCGGCCTGCTCGCCGCGGGGCTGGCGTCCCTCTTCCGTCTGCCGGCGCTCCGCATCGGGGCGCTCGTCGGGGCGGTGGTAGCCAGTCACGCGGTGCTCGACATGTTCTCTCTAGGACCCGGCGTGAAGCTGCTGTGGCCGATCAGCGAAACTCGCATCTCGGCGCCGTGGCAGCCGCTCCCCACTCCCAGACTCGGCGCACTCCTCAGCTCCAGTGGAGCGATCGTGCTGGCGCTGGAGGTGCTCCTCTTCCTGCCCTTGCTGGCGGTCGGCCTGTGGCCGCGGCCCGGCGACGGCGGACGGAGCCGAACGCCTAGATCTCGCGCGTGAGCAGCAGCCGCTGATTTTGGTCCGTCCTTGCCTCGTAGCCCGTCGCCACCATGGAGTCGCACGGCAGAGGACGCGTCTTCGCCGGGGACACGTATCCCTGATCCTCGATGGACAGGATGGGGCCGGTCGATGATCCAGCCGCGCCCGACAGGGACGCCCCCCGGACACGCGTCTGGAAACGGCTGGCCTCTGATAGACTCCATTCCGCCGACCGCGCGCCGGTAGCTCAGCGGATAGAGCGTCGGCCTCCGGAGCCGAAGGTCGCAGGTTCGAATCCTGTCCGGCGCGCCAGACCTTCCGGGCACGCTCAGCTGGAGGAGTGCGACCGGCCGCGGGGTGTACTCTGCGCACGACCGCGGCTTGAACCTCGCGGGCGCCCACCCGGTATGATGCGCGACGGCTCGACTGCGCCGCGCAGCGGCGTCCGCAGCTCCGGGGGACGGCCATGGTCGATGCCGCAACTGCCGCAGTCCCCGAGCGGCGACAGATCCGCGCCATGCGCGGTAGGAGGAGATGGATGACCCACTTGCGTCTGTTTGGAGCGCTGCTCGTCTCGCTCGGGCTGCTGCTCGCCGCCTGCCAGGCGGGACCGGCGGCCAGCCCTACGCCCGACGACGGGGACGACGGGAGCCCCGCGCCGACCGAGTCGGTGGACGAGTTCGCCGACTGGCCCGATGAGCTGGTGATCGGCTTCGTGCCGTCGCGCGAGGCCGACGCGCTGGTCGAGACGATCCAGCCGGTGGCCGACTTCCTGACCGAGTACCTGAGCGAGCAGTCCGGCCGGGACATCACGGTCGAGGGCTTCGTGTCGACCGATTACACCGGCCTCGTCACCGCCATGCAGACCGGGCAGGCGCACATCGGGGCGTTCGGGCCTTTCGCCATGCTCCAGGCGGTCGACCAGGCGGGAGCGGAGATCATCCTGCAGTCGGAGCGCTTCGGCAGCGGGACCTACCACACCCAGTTCATGACGAACGACCCGGACAAGTACTGCGAGGACGAGCCGGAGGAGAACACCCGGGTCATCGACGACGAGGAGGTCACCTTCCTCAACTGCAACGGTACCGCCCGCGCGAACGACGAGACCCCGGAGGGCCCGATCGGCATCGACGCGATCGCCAACGTCGAGGAGGGGACCACCGTCTCGTTCGTCGAGCAGACCTCGGCGTCGGGCTACATCTTCCCGGCGACCGTGTTCGCCGTCGCAGGCCTGCACCCCGAAGACGCGCTCAACCCGCTCTTCGCTGGCAGCCACGACGCCTCGGTGATCGCGGTCTGCGAGGGCCAGGCGGAGGTCGGCGTGAGCTTCGACGACGCGCGGACCGTGGCCACCACGGACTGCGACATCCACAACGAGGTCGTGGTGTTCGCCTACGGGCCGGAGATCCCGAATGACGGCGTGGCCGTCTCCGGCGACCTGCCCGACAACCTCAAGGAGGCGATCACGAACGGGCTGCTGGAGTACTCGGAGAGCGAGGAGGGGGCGGAGGTCCTCGACTCGATCTACAACATCACCGCCTTCACCGAGCCCAACCTCGACGCGTTCCAGATCGTTCGCGACGCGGTCGAGCGGCTGGGGGCCGGCGGCTGACCCGGCGATCCACGTAGCAGAGGGGCGAGCTCGCCAGGGCTCGCCCCTTACACTTTCCCGCGGATGATCCGTTTCGAGAACGCCTCGGTCGTCTATCCCGGCGGCGTCGAAGCGCTGACGAACCTGACCCTCGACATTCCCGACGGCCAGATGATGGTCATCGTCGGGCTGTCGGGGGCCGGCAAGTCGACCCTCATCCGGGCGATCAACGGATTGGTGCCGCTGACCGGCGGCGATGTGACCATCGACGGCGTTAGCGTCCGGCACGCCGGCCCGCGCCAGCTGCGACAGATGCGCTCGAAGATCGGGATGATCTTCCAGACCTTCAACCTCGTGAAGCGCACCACCGTCCTCAACAACGTCCTGATGGGCCGCCTCCACGACACCGGCACGTTCCGTTCACTGGTCGGCTGGTACAAGGCCGAGGACATCGAGATCGCGATGCAGGCCCTCGAGCGGGTCGGCATCGTGGAGAAGGCCTACGTGCGGGCCAGCAACCTCTCCGGCGGGCAGGCCCAGCGCGTCGGCATCGCGCGCGCGCTGGCGCAGCAGCCGAAGATCATCCTGGCCGACGAGCCGGTCGCCAGCCTCGACCCGCCCACCAGCCACGTGGTGATGCGCGATCTGCAGCGGATCAACCGCGAGCTGGGCATCACCACCATCGTCAACCTCCACTTCCTCGACCTCGCCAAGGTCTACGGGGAGCGCATCATCGGGCTGCGCGCCGGGGAGCTGGTCTACGACGGCACCGGGGCCCAGGCCGACGAGAACGTCTTCCGCGACATCTACGGACGGTCCCTCACCGCCGATGACCTGATGGGCGCCGCCGAGGAGGCCGCCGCCGAGGAGGCCGCGGCCAAGGAGGCGGCGGCCGGATGACGGCGGCAGGATCGGCCGCCAGCGTCAGACCACCCAGACCACGCCGATCGATCGCCATACCCGTCGGGCTGGTCGGCTTCGTCGCCGTCACCGCCGTATCGCTGAGCGACGAGCTCGGCATCGGCTTTGACCTGCTCGGCCTGATCGCGGACATCACTCGCGGCCTGCCGATCCTGGCCCAGGACGTCCCCGACCCCGCCAAGCGGGGCCTGCTGCTGCCGAACTGGCCGTACCTGCCGCGCACCTTCGACCGCATGCTGGAGACGTTCCAGATGGCGGTGATCGCCTCCGCCATCGGGTGCGCCGCCGCGCTGCCGGTCGCCTTCCTGGCATCGCGGGTGACCACTCCGAACGTAACGACCTTCTTCGCAGACCGGACGATCCTGAGCGTCGTTCGAGCCATCCCCGACATCCTCTACGCCCTGGTCTTCGTCTCCGCGGTCGGCATCGGCCCGCTGCCGGGGATCGTGGCGCTGGTCCTGTTCAACATCGGCGTCGTCGCCAAGCTCCTGTCAGAGACGGTCGACGGCGTCGACACCGGGCCCATCGAGGCCGCTCGAGCCGGCGGCGGGAACCGGAGCCAGACGGTCCGCTGGGCGGTGCTGCCCCAGGTGCTTCCGCACTACGTGGCCTACTCGCTCTACACCTTCGAGCTGAACATCCGCGCCTCGACGGTGCTCGGGATCGTCGGCGCGGGCGGCATCGGCTACCTGCTGATCGGCCAGTACCGGTTCTTCAACTGGAGCAACGTCTCGCTGATCATCATCGAGCTGTTCGTCTTCGTCTTCCTGATCGAGATCGTCTCGATCTGGCTGCGGCGGAGGCTGGTGTGACCGCCGCGACCGCCGCCCACCGGGGACGGCCGGCGCGCCCGGCGCGGACGAAGCGGAACGTCGCCATTGCGGGCGTGGTGCTGCTGATCGGCTGGGCGGCGCTGACCATCGACGTCCAGGCCGGGCGGCTGCTGGAGCTGCCGTCGGGGGTGGGACTGGTCTTCTACAAGATGTTCATCGAGGAGGGACCGGACTGGACCTACCTGGGGCGCTCGATGGAGGCGATGGTCGAGTCGCTCCAGATCGCCTGGGTCGGCACCGTCATCGGCGC
>CAYXZN010000076.1:5363-9229 GCA_964469325.1 uncultured Steroidobacteraceae bacterium | reverse complement strand
GGTGGGCAATGAGTCTAGGAGCCAACCCGCCGGACAGATAGAAGACTGACACTCACGCCGAGTCTAGGGGGCGGGAGCGCACGGGCGAAGGGCGCCTAGGCCGGCGGGAGCGGGACCAGGGCGTCGAGGGCGATGGCTGCGAAGAGCAGCGTCAGGTAGCTGATCGAGTACCGGAACAGGCCGATCGCCGCCCCGCCGTCCCCGACCCGTCGCAGCAGGCGCAGGGCGTGGGCCAGGAACAGGCCGCCCAGCAGCAGCGCGGCGGCGAGGTAGATGAGCCCCATCTGCGCCACGGGGAAGAGGAGCAGGCTGACCGCCACCAGCAGGATCGAGTAGAGGACGATCTGGCGCGCCGTCTCCGCCTCGCCGTGGATCACCGGCATCATCGGCACCCGGGCGGTCTCGTAGTCGCCCCGGTAGCGGAGCGCCAGGGCCCAGAAGTGCGGCGGCGTCCAGTAGAAGACGATGGCGAACAGCACCAGGGCCGGGATCCCGACCTCGCCGGTCACCGCCGCCCACGCGACCAGGACCGGCACGCAGCCGGCCGCGCCGCCGATGACGATGTTCTGGGGCGTGCTGCGCTTGAGCCACAGGGTGTAGACGAAGACGTAGAAGCCGATGGCGCTGGCCGCCAGCAGCGCGGCCAGCAGGTTGACGGTCAGCACGAACCAGGCGAACGAGGCGACGCTGAGCAGCAGCCCGAACAGCAGGGCGCGGCGCGGCTCGATCGCGTGCCGCGGGATCGGTCGGTGGCGGGTGCGCCGCATGACGTGGTCGATGTCGCGGTCGACGTACTGGTTGATGGCGTTCGCCCCGCCGGCGGCCCCGATGCCGCCGATGACGGTGGCGGCCATCAGCCACGGCGACGGGATGCCGCGCTCGGCGAGCACCATGGTGGGCAGGGTGGTGACCAGCAGCAGCTCGATGATCCGCGGCTTGGTGAGCGCCACGTAGGCGCGAACGGTGTCGATCCGTCGACGCCCCGCTGGCGCGGGGGCGCGCGAGGCGACCCGCAACTCCGACGGGCGCAGCCGGCGCAGTGTCAGCCACAGCAGCAGCGACGAGCCCCACAGGGCGGCGCCGACGGCGAGGTGCGGCACGACGAACCACGCCGACAGGCGGGACCACACGTTCGCCGCCCCCAGCCCCAGCTGCACCACGATCAGCGCCAGCCCGAGCAGCGCCAGCCAGCGGGCAGGACGGCTGTCGGTCAGCGCCAGCACCCGCCAGGCGAGCAGGATGACGGCGGCGGCCAGCAGCACCGCCAGCGCGCGGTGCACGAAGTGGATCTGGTGAACGGCCAGCGGCATTCCCGGCAGCAGCGCGCCGCCCATGAGCGGGAAGTCGGCGAAGGCGAGGCCCGCGTCGTGGCCGGTGACCCAGGAGCCGACCAGCATCTGGAGGAAGACGAGCACTGCGGTCAGCGCCGCCAGCCGGCTCAGCCCGGGGAGCGTGGCATGCGCCGGCAGCCGCCCCCGCACCGCGCGCTCGGCGATCAGGATGGTGGTGGCGAAGACGGTCAGCGCCATCCCCAGGTGAGCGGTGACGAGGTCCGCCCGCAGCTGCTCCCAGACGACCAGCGCGCCCAGCAGCGACTGGACGATCACCAGCACCCCGGCGGCCACCGCTGCGCCGAGCAGGACGCGGTCGCGGCGCCGATCCCGGCTGAGCACGGTCATCAGCCCCGCCGCCGCCACCAGCGGGCCGACCGCGAAGGCCGCGATCAGCCGGTGGGTGTGCTCGATCCAGGCGTGGAGCTCGGCCGGCGGGATCCAGTCGTTGAAGGCGAAGCAACCCGGCCAGTCCGGGCAGCCGAGCCCCGAGTCGGTGGCGCGGACGAGCCCTCCAGCGGAGATCAGGATGAAGGTCGCGATCGCGGCGGCGATGGCGAGTCTGGCGTATCGGCTCAACGAGTCCTCCGCGCCGTCCGGCGGGCGGCGCGCATCGGTGCATCAGGGGCAGCGGCAATGATACCCAGCCGGCCCGGCCGGGTCACCGGAGCACCCTGGCCTCGGCGGAGCGTGCCTGCGGCACGTAGCGGAGCGGCGGCGGCAGGAGCGGCAGCACGCGCCGCGACGCGGCGGCCAGCCGGTCCATCCCACGCTGCCTGGCCGGGCTCCAGGCGATCCCGTAGCCGCGGCGGATCGGGTCCGGCAGCACGCTGAACGAGATGAGGTGCAGCGCGTCCCAGGCGAGCCGAGGCGGGAAGCGGGTCGGGTAGAGGACTGACGGGGCGAGCGAGCGGGCGGTGGGCGTGACGCGGACCTGGCCGCGCTCGATCAACCGCGCCATCTCCGCGCGCAGCTCGCCCATGCCCGACGGGATGATCTCGGCGGGGATCCCCAGCCGCGGGGCGACCGAGGCCGCCTCGCGGTGGAAGCTGTCCTGCTCCTCCACGGAGAGCGGCTGCACGAAGCGGTCGTAGACCCGCGCGGCGGTGTCGACGAGGGTGGCGTGCACCCACAGCAGGAGTCGCGGATCGAGCGCGTCGTAGGCGGTGCCGGTCTCGGGGACGGTGCCGCGGACCGTACCGTGGACGGCGTTGATGCGGCGGATGCTGCGCTCCGCCCGGCCAGCGCTCCCGAAGACGAGGTCGTAGCTCGCCACCAGCGTGCGACGCAGGCGCCCGAAGGGATCGGCACGGAAGTCGGAGTGCTCCGCGACCCCCGCCGCCACCGCGGGGTGGGCGAGCTGCATGAGCAGCGCGCAGGTCCCGCCGGCCAGCACCAGCGCCTCCCGGTTGACCCGCCACGACACGCTGCCGGGGCCGAACAGCCCGGGGTCGCCGCTCAGCCCCACCTGCGCCGCGTCTGGGCCCAGCGCTGGGGTGGCGGCGGCTTGCCGAACAGGCCCCGGAACAGGAAGCCGGCTGCGAAGCCGGCCACGAAGCCGCCGATGTGCGCCATGTACGCGACGCCGCCGACCGTCTCCTCGGTGGCGACGAAGGCACCGAAGCCGTTGATGAACTGCAGGACGGCCCACATGCCGATGGCGACCACCGCCGGCACCTGGGTGATGAGCCGGAACAGGAGGACCGTCACTTTGTTGCTCGGGAACAGGACGATGTACGCGCCCAGCACGCCGGAGATGGCGCCCGAGGCGCCCAGGGTCGGCACCGGCGAGTCGGGGTCGATCGCGATCTGGGCCGCCGACGCCAGGAGCCCGGCCGCCAGGTAGAAGAGCAGGTACGGGACCCGCCCCACGAAGTGCTCGACGTTGTCGCCGAAGATGAACAGGAAGAGCATGTTGCCGCCCAGGTGGAGCCAGCCGCCATGCATGAACATGGAGGTGACCAGGGTGAGCCAGATCGGCGTCGGGCCCGGCTCCTGGGGAATGCTGATCTGCTGTCCGCCGACCTCCACGGGCACGGGGTCGGTGAGGTCCTGGCCCGTGGTGATCTCCTGTGGCACCGCCGCGTAGCCGTAGGTGAACGCCTCGCCCTCCGGCGTCCCGGCCTGCTGGAGGAAGAGAAAGACCAGGACGTTGACCGCGATGAAGGCCCAGGTCAGCCAGGCCGGTCCCTTGCCGCGCTCGTTCTCGTCGCCCAGCGGGAACATCGGTCAGTCCGCGCCGGCCTGGTCGAGCACCTCGATGGGGTCGCCAACCCGGATCGCGCCTCCGGCCAGGATGTCGGCCCGCAGGCCGCCCCGACCGACCAGCCCCCTCAGCACGCCGGGGCGGGTCACCGACTCGAGGTGCGAGCACGGGTTGCACGGGCCGGTGCCGAGCGCCAGCACCTCCCCGATCCGGAAGCGGCGGCCGACGAGCGTGTCGAGGTCGAGGCCGCGGGTCAGGATGTTGCGCCGCGTCTCGACCGGCTCGAGCGGGATCTGTGTCTCAGCCACCATGGCCTCGATCCCTTCGGC
>CAYXZN010000076.1:0-5263 GCA_964469325.1 uncultured Steroidobacteraceae bacterium | reverse complement strand
CGCTTGAGCTCCTCCATCCGGCCGCCCAGCTCCTCCAGCTCGTCGCGGTCGAAGACCTGGCGGGCCCGCTTGAACATCTGCTCCTCCTCCTCGGAGATGTGGTGCTCGATGTTCTCCTTGGCCACCTTGAACTTCGCGCCCCACTGCTCGTCGGACGGATCGGTCTGCTCAAGCTCGCCGAGGACCATGTCGACGACGTGGTGCTCTTCGTAGCCCTCGAGGGCCAGCTCCCTGGTCTTGGGGTGGTCCCGCAGCGCGGGGTAGAAGATCTCCTCCTCGATCCGCTCGTGGACCTCCAGCTCGCGCTTCAGCTTCGCGAACAGCTCGGCGCGCGTCTTCTCGCCGCGGTCGGTGGTCTGCTCTCCGTCGGCCAGCATCCTCTTCACCTTGTCGTGGTCGTCCTTGAGCAGGCTGAGCGCGTCCATCGGACCCTCCTGGAGCTGTGGGGTGAACGCGAGCGCCGATCGCAATCGGCGTACCACCGGGGATAATCCGGCTCATGCCAATCGAGATCCGTCCCTACCGGGGCAGCGTGCGCGAGTACCTGGACGCCGTGCAGGTGGCGTTCGGCGACCGTCTCGTCGAGGATGACCTGGCGGTGGTCGAGCCGCTGCTCGAGGTGGAGCGCAACCTGGCCGCCTACGACGGCGGCCGGGTGGTGGGGACTGCAACGGCGTTCAGCTTCTCCCTCACCGTCCCGGGCGGGGAGCTCCCGTCGGCCGGGGTGACCATGGTGGGCGTGCATCCCACCCATAGGCGCCGGGGGATCCTGCGTCAGATGATGCAGACCCAGCTCGATGACGTGCACGCCCGGAGCGAGCCACTCGCGGTCCTCTGGGCATCCGAGGGGGCGATCTACCAGCGCTTCGGCTACGGCCTCGCCACCTTTGCCTGTGGTTTCGAGATCGAGCGCGGACGGACCGCCTATCGCGACCCGTTCACGCCGTCGGGGCAGATCCGGATCGTCGAGCGCAGCGAGGCTGAGACGGTCTTCCCCGGGATCTACGAGTCGTTCCGGCGCGCGCGTCCGGGCGCGTTCAGCCGCTCTGAGGCGTACTGGCAGGCCGAGTTCTTCCACGACCCCGAGCACTGGCGGCGAGGCGCCGGCCCGGCCTTCCTGGTGCTGCACGAGGGGACCGAGGGGCCCGACGGGTACGCGCGCTACCGGGTCAAGCGCGACTGGGATGACGGCGGACCGAAGTCGTCGCTGCGGGTCGAGGAGGTCATCGGCCTTTCGGTGGACGTCGAGCGGGAGCTGTGGCGCTTCCTGTTCGACGTCGACCTGATGGCGACCATCACCGGCTGGCCGCTGCCCATCGACACCCCGCTGATCCTGTGGCTGGCTGAGCCGCGCCGGCTGCGGATGAGCGTCGCCGACGGGATGTGGCTGCGGATCGTGGACGTCGCCGCCGCGCTCGAGGGCCGTCGCTACCGGGTCGAGGACGCGCTCACCCTGGAGCTCGACGATCCGCTGCTGGGCTGGAACGCCGGAGCGTGGCGGCTGGAGGCGGGACCCGACGGGGCTCGCGCGGCGCGCAGCGATGCCGATCCGGACCTGGCCGTGTCCGTCGGCGACCTGGCGTCCCTGCACCTGGGGACGACCAGCGCCAGCCGGCTGCTGGCTGCGGGCCGGCTGGAGGAGCGCCGAGCGGGCGCGGCGCAGCGCGCGGACCTGCTGTTCGGGACCGGCGTCGCGCCCTGGTGCCCGCGCGTCTTCTGACGCGTCCGAGGGTTCAGGCGGAGCTCGGCACCGACTCGAGCTCCGCGGCATCGGCCACCTCGCCCAGCTGGTCGTTGCGGATGCCGACGCCGTTGACTCCGGCGCCCAGAAAGCAGAGGCCGGCGGCGACGGCCATCGCCAGCTGGAAGGCCTCGGTCGACGCGCCGCGGATCGCCTCGGCCGCCGCGGGCTCCAGCGCCTCGGGGGGCGGGTTGAGTGGGCTGATCTGGTCGCGCATGACCGGGTCGGAGGGGTCGATGCCGGTCCGCGCAGCAACAGTGGTCCAGAACGCGGCGCTGATGGCGATGAAGAGGAGCGCGCCGGCGAGCTGCGGCCCGACCCGGCTGATGGCGTTGTTGAAGGCCGAGGCGACCCCCGAGTTGCGGACCGGGACCGAGCGCATCAGGGCCGAGACGAGCGGCGCCACCAGGATGGCGATGCCGATTCCGAACGCAAGCTGGGCGGGCAGCACGTCGACCAGGTAGCCGCTGGAGGGGATGAAGGAGGCCGGGTCGTCGATCCGGGCCACCCACGGCGCGCTGTCGATTGGGAACCGCACCAGCCAGAGCAGGCCGACGCCCATCACCAGCGGGCCGACGGCCATGAAGAGGCGCGGCCCGAGGCGAACGGCCAGCGACCCGAAGCGCGCCGAGAGGAAGACCAGGAAGAGCGCCCCGGGAACGAAGCCGAGACCGGCGGCGATCTCGTTGTAGCCGATGGTCCCGATCAGGAAGATCGAGGTGAACTGGCCGGTCACGTACAGCGCCCCGTACACGAGCAGCGTCGAGATGTTCGTGACAGTGAAGTTGCGCGACCGGAAGAGGCGCGGCGGGATGAGTGGGCGCCGGGCACGGACGAGGTGGATCGGGAAGGCGACCGAGCCGAAGAGGCCGAGCGCCAGCGCCACCAAGGCCGAGACGTCGCGCCACTCCTGGGCCGAGCCGCGGATGGCGCCGTAGGTCAGCCCGCCGATGGCCAGGATGGCCAGGGCGGCGCCGAGCCAGTCGAGGCGGCCCGACGCCTGCTCGTCGCGCGACTCCGGCACGTAGCGGAGCGTCGCCCACACCGCCAGCGCCACCAGCGGGACGTTGATGAAGAAGGCGGCGCGCCACGAGATGTAGGCCACCAGCGCCCCTCCGACGACCGGGCCCAGGATGGTGGTGGCGCCCGAGGCGCCGGCCCAGATCCCGAAGGCGCGGCCCTGCTCCTCCCCGCTGAAGCAGCCGGTGATGATGGCGAGCGAGCCGGGAACGAGGATGGCGCCGGCCGCTCCCTGGAGGATGCGCGCGGCGATCAGCAGCTCCATGGTCGGCGCGAGGCCGCACAGCAGCGAGGTGACGCCGAACCCCGCCAGCCCCACCGTGAACATCCGCTGCCGGCCGTGCGCGTCGGCCAGCGCTCCCGCCGGGATCAGCAGCGCGCTGAGCGTCAGCAGGTAGGCGTAGTAGATGTAGCTCTGCGCCTCCAGCGTCCCGAACACCGCGCTCGGCAGCTCGCGGCCGATGGCGGGGAGGGCGACGTTCACGACGGTCGAGTCGAGAAACACGATTCCCGACCCGAGGACGACCGCGGTCAGGATCCAGAACCGCGAGTGCATGCCGCAATCCTATCGGGCTGGGGCGGCCGGGTCGGATTCCGGGCACAGCGCTTGCATTCCGGGAGGGCGAGCGGTCTTTTGGCGCGAACCACGCGCCACGGGTATCCGGGGGGAAGCCCGACGGCCGGCGGTGGGAGGTTGACCATGCACGCGGTTAGCAGGTCTCTCGTGGTGCTGGCCGTCATGGCCCTTGCGGTCACGGCCTGCGGGCGCGGCGAGGATGACGGGGGTGGCGGCGGCGCTGACGTCTCGCTGGCTCCGTCGGTGCCCGCCGACGACGTGAGCGGAAGCATCACCGTCTGGGCGATGGGGACCGAGGGTGAGAACCTCGGCGTCCTGGCGGAGGACTTCATGGGCGAGTACCCGGAGGTGACGGTCGAGGTAACGGCCGTGCCCTGGGACGCGGCTCACGACCGGCTGGCGACGTCCATCGCCGGTCAGCAGACGCCGGACGTGAGCATGATCGGCACGACCTGGATGGGCGAGTTCGCCAGCGCCGGGGCGTTCGATCCGACACCTGCGAACTTCGATCCGGAGGCGTTCTTCGCGGGAGCCTGGAACACGACCGTGGTCCAGGGGACCTCGTACGCGGTCCCGTGGTACGTCGAAACTCGGCTCATCTACTACCGCACCGACCTGGCCGAGGAGGCCGGCTTCAGCGAGCCGCCGGGCACGTGGGAGGAGCTGAAGCAGATGGCGCAGGGGATGGTCGACGCGGGCGCAGAGGTCGGCCTGGCGCTCCAGCCGGGCGGCACCGGCGCGTGGCAGACCTTCATGCCCTTCGCCTGGCAGGCCGGCGGCGGGATCATGGACGAGAACAACGAGACCTTCATCCTCGACGGCGAGGCGAACGTCGAGGCGATCGAGTACTACGACTCGTACTTCGAAGAGGGGCTCGCGCCGACCTCGCTGGAGCCGGGGGCCCTCGAGCAGGGCTTCATCGACGGCAGCATCGGCGCCTTCATCTCCGGCCCCTGGCACATCGGCCTGCTGGAGGACCAGGGAATCGAGGACGGGGTCTGGGGGCTGGCGCACATGCCCGAGAACGAGGCCGCGACCTCGTTCGTGGGAGGCAGCAACATGGTCGTCTTCTCCGGCTCGGAGAACAAGCCGGCGGCGTGGGCGTTCGTCGAGTACCTGATGCGCCCCGAGGTGCAGGTGAAGTGGTACGAGACGGTCAACGACCTGCCGTCGGTCCGCGAGGCCTGGGAGAACGAGGCGCTGTCGGGTGACGAGCACCTCCAGCTGTTCGGCGAGCAGCTCGAGGACGCGAAGGCGCCACCCTCCATCCCGACCTGGGAGGAGATCGCCAGCGTGATCGACGGACACATCGAGCAGGTCACCGTTGGTGACGAGGAGCCGCAGGCCGCCGCCGATGCGATGCAGCAGGAGGCGGAGTCGATCGGCACCGGGCTCTAGCCAGCGCTGATCACGGAGGCGGCAGATGACCAGGGCAGACCGCGCCGCAGCGGGGGCGGGCACGCCACGGGCGACCGCCGCGACCCTCCCCGCTGCCCGCGGACGCTGGCGCGAGGCGCTGGTCGGCTGGAGCTTCGCCGCGCCGTTCCTGGTCCTCTTCGGGGTCTTCATGGCGGGCCCGATCGCCGCCTCGCTGGTGATGAGCTTCACCGACCTGCGTCTCACCGACATCCGTTCGCCGTTCTCGGTCGACTTCGTCGCGCTGCGGCAGTACGTGTCGCTCTTCGGCGACGCCACCTTCCTGAAGGCGGCCGGCAACACCGCCTACTTCGTACTGGTCGGGATCCCGCTGACCATGGCCCTGGGGTTGCTGGCGGCGATGGGGGTCAATCAGGGCGTGGTGAAGATCCGCGCCCTGTTCCGGGTCGGCTACTACCTGCCGGTGGTCACCAGCATCGTGGCCATCGCGGTGGCTGGTAGCCAGCGTTGCGGCCATGGGGGTCGTCGGCTTCAGCGCCTGCGCGGAC
>CAYXZN010000075.1:0-9295 GCA_964469325.1 uncultured Steroidobacteraceae bacterium | reverse complement strand
GTCACCTCGGCCGATCCCTGGCGGACGCTGGTGCGGGTGCAGTCGATGGCGGGGAAGCCGCCGCCGATGATCACCACCCGCGAGTCCTGCAGCCGCGGCACCGGCAGCCCGCGGGTCGAGTTGTAGAGGTTTTCGAGCGCGTTCACGACGCCGTCGCCGTCCTCGCCGGGGATGCCGAGCTCGTTGGACTGGTAGCAGCCGATGCCGACGTAGATGGCGTCGTAGCCGTCCGACAGCAGGTCCCATAGCCGGAAGTCGCGTCCCAGTCGCATGTTCGGCTTGAGGGTCGCGCCCAGCTCCCAGACGTGGTTCAGCTCGCGGTCCATCCAGCCCTTCGGCAGCCGGTACTGCGGGATGCCGTAGCGGAGCATGCCGCCCTGCTCCGGCTCGGCCTCGTAGACGTCGCAGTGGTGCCCCCGCAGCTGGAGGTAGTAGGCGGCCGACATGCCGGCCGGTCCGGCGCCGATGATCGCCACCCGCCGACCGGAGTCGGGCTCCTTGGGCCAGGGGATCGGCGCGGGAGCGTCGACCTCGAGCACCCGATCGGCGCAGTAGCGGTGGGAGTCGCGGATGGCGATGGCGGTGTCCACCTCCTCGCGCCGGCAGTGCGTCTCGCAGGGCGCGGGGCAAACGCGGCCCAGGATGGCCGGGAAGGGGAGCGACCGCTTCAGGATCCGGGTCGCCTCCTCCCAGTTGCCCAAGGTGTTCTGCTTGAGGTAGCCGGGGATGTCGACCTTGGTCGGGCACTTGAACTGGCAGGGCGGCAGGCAGTAGGCGTCGTGGTCGCTGAAGATCAGCTCCAGCACCATGCGGCGGTTCTCGATGACCCGATCGGAGTGGGTGGTGATGGCCATCCCGTCGGTGATCTTCGTGCCGCAGCTGATGGGGGTGCCCTCCTGGCCCTCGACCTCCACCACGCAGATCCGGCAGGCGCCGTAGGGGGCCAGCTTGGGTTCGTAGCAGAGGGTCGGGATCTCGATCCCCAGCACCCGGCAGGCCTGCAGGATGGTCTGGCCCTCCTCCGCCTCCACCTCCTGCCCGTTGATGGTGACGCCGATCTTCCGGGTGCCCGGGACCATGGGCCACAGCGGGGTGTAGTCAGTGACCTTCCCGTCGCCCTTGCCGTCGCCGTTGCCCGAGCTCTTGTCGCCGATGAACATGCCGTCCCTATGCTTGCAGAGGGGTGAGGAGTGGTGCCACCCGGTCGCTCTGGCAGGACCCGGCCAGGCACTCGCCGCGCTCGGCGTGGGCCCGGTACTCGTCCCCGAAGCGGTCCAGGGTGGTGAGCATGGGGCGCGGAGCCAGCGCCTCGAGCTGGCAGAGCGCCGTGTCGGACACCTTGCGCGACAGCTCGCGCAGCATCACCAGGTCGTCGGGCCGGGGGGTGGCGGCCAGGATCCGGTCGAGCGCCTCGACCAGCCGCGGGGTCCCGATCCGGCAGGGGACCGCCTTGCCGCACGCCTCGCGGGCCGAGAAGTCGAGCAGGAAGCGGGCGGTATCGACGGCGCAGGTGCCCGCGTCGATGACCAGCACGCTCCCCGATCCCACGATGGCGCCGGCCGCCTCCAGCGTGTCGTAGTCGTAGGCCAGGTCGAGCTCCTCGGCCGCCAGCGCGCCGGCGCCCGGGCCGCCCACGAAGACCGCCTTGACGCTATCGCTCGAGCCGTCGGCGCGCTCGACCACCTCCCGCAGCGAGGTCCCGAAGGGCACCTCGGCCAGGCCCGGCTCCTTGACCCGTCCCATGATCGTCACCAGCTTGGTGCCCGGCGTCCGGTCCGACCCGACCGAGGCGAACGCCTCCGGCGAGTGGCTCAGGATCCACGCCACGTGGGCCAGCGTCTCCCCGTTCTGGATCACCGTCGGCACTCCCCACAGCCCCTGCCGGGCCGGGTGCGGCGGGCGGATGAGCGGCATGCCGCGATCGCCCTGGAGGGCGTGGATGAGCGCCGTCTCCTCGCCGGCCACGTACGCGCCCGAGCCCTCCCAGACGGAGACCTGGACGCTGAAGTCGGTGCCCATCACCAGGTAGCCGGCGAAGCGGGCCGCGGTGGCCTCCTCGACCGCGCGGCGCAGCCGCTCGACCGCCACCGTCCAGTCGCGCCGCACGGCGATGATGGCCTCGGGCGCGCCGACTGCGTAGGCCGCCAGCAGCAGCCCCTCCAGCACCTGGTGCGGGTCGCCCTCGGCCAGCGCCCGGTCGCCCAGGGCGCTGGGATCGGCCCCCATCAGGTTCGCCACCACGATCTTCCGCTCGCCGGGGGCGTCGCGGGCGACCCGCCACTTGTCGGCGGTCGGGAAGCCGGCGCCGCCCCGCCCGCGCAGCCCGGCGGCGGCCACCTCCGCGATCGTCTCCTCGGGGCTGAGGCGCTGGATGGCGCGCGTCAACCCCTCGTACCCGCCCTGCTCGCGGTAGCTGGTCAGCGAGGTGGGGTCGACGCGGGCGATGCTCGCCAGCAGGCGGGTCTCACCGCCCTTCAGGATCCGGATCTGGGGCGACAGCAGGTCGGGCATCGGCTCAGCTCCGCCCTGCCGGGACCGCGGCGCCGGCGGCCGAGGCCGCGGCCATGGACGCGTCGGCCCTGCGGCGCTCGGTGAGCAGGTGGCGCGCCTGCTCGGGGGTCACCGGGCCGTAGACCAGGGTGTCGATCCGGATCGCCGGCGCCAGCGCGCCGGCGCCCACGTCGCTGGCGGTCTCGAGGCTGAAGCGCCTGTCGTCGGTCGACTCCCCCGGCCCGATCCCCAGCTCGTCGCGCACCGCGGCCAGCACCGCCGGCCCGCCCGCGAAGCGGCAGGCAGCGCAGTCGCAGACGGTGACCAGGTGCCCCTCGGCGGGGAGCAGCCGGAAGCCGCCCAGCCCGGCGGCGCCGAAGACCTGCGCCCAGTGGATCGTCATCCGGTCGCTGATCACCCGCAGCGCCCGCTCCGGCAGGTAGCCGTAGCGCGCCTGGACCGCGCCGAAGATGGCCACCAGCGCCTCGGGCCGGGCGGCGTAGGAGCTGACCACCTGGTTGACGAAGGCGGTGTCGATCTCCTCGTCCCAGCGGGCGGGGTTGCGCATCGGGCGGGCCGGCAGGCCGGCGCGGCGGTAGGCGTTGGGGTCCTTGCGCTCGTCGTAGATCTCCGGCATCCCGTACCGGATCCGGTTGCCCTGGCTGTCGAAGCCGCTCATGTCGATCGCCTCTACCGGGCAGACCTGCGCGCACTGGAAGCAGACCTCGCACTTGTGCTCGCCGAACGGGTCGTAGATGAGGTCCAGCCGGCCGCGCCAGCGGTCGGGGATCTCCGGCCGCTCCTCGGGGTACTGGCGCGTCACCTTCTCCCCGAAGAGGTTCTTCAGGGTGGTGGCCATGCCCTTGAGGACTCCGGTGCCCGGTATCGCCATCGGCTCAGACTCCTACCAGTTGAAGACCTGGACCAGGATCGCGGTCACGAACAGGTTGATCAGCGCCAGCGGCAGCAGGACCTTCCACGCCATCCCCATCAGCTGGTCGACCCGCACCCGGGGCAGCGTCGCGCGCGCCCAGATCGAGACGAAGACGAAGAAGTACGTCTTCAGCATGAACCAGAACAGCCCGTAGAGCATCCCGGCGAAGCCGTCCAGCGTGGCCGGCAGCGGCGGCGGCGCCAGGTAGCCGCCGAAGAAGAGCGTCACCACGATGGCGCTCATCACGAACAGGCCGACGTACTCGGCGAAGAAGAAAAAACCGAAGCGCATCCCCGAGTACTCGGTGGCGAACCCGGCCACGATCTCGCTGTCGGCCTCGACCATGTCGAACGGGGTGCGGTTGATCTCCGCAGTCGAGGCGATGTAGAAGACCGGGAAGATGAGCAGCTGCCAGATGATGGCCCAGCCGTTGACGCGCTGCCACTCCACGATCTCGACGAAGTTCAGGCTGCCGGTCAGCACCACCACCCCGACCACCGCCAGGGTGAGCGGGATCTCGTAGCTCACCATCTGTGCCGCGCTGCGCAGGCCACCCAGCAGCGAGTACTTGTTGTAGCTGGCCCAGCCCGCCACCAGCAGGCCCACCACCGACAGGCCGATGACGGCGAAGAAGTAGATGACGCCGATGTCGGACTCCCACGCCACCAGGCCCGGCGCGAAGGGGATGACCAGCATCGCCATCGCCACCGCCATGAAGACCATCCACGGCGCCATGGTGAAGGTGAGCCGGTCCGCCCGGTCCGGGGTGAAGTCCTCCTTGGCGAGCACCTTGAAGCCGTGGATGGCGCTCTGGAAGATGCCCGCCGGCCCGACGCGGTTGGGACCCAACCGCAGCTGCATGAGGGCGATCACCTTCAGCTCCAGGTAGATGATGATGAAGGCGGTCGGGATGGTGAGCAGCAGCAGCAGGGTCGTGGCGAGCACGAAGCGGCCGATGCCCAGCAGGAGCTCCATGTCCATGCTCGGTCCTCCGGCCTACTTGTCCACGCCGCCCATGATCGGGTCGAGACTGGCCATGATGGCCATGGTGTCGGCGATCAGCCGACCGGGCATCAGCTTCGGCATCACCTGGAGGGTGATGAAGCTGGGGTCGCGCATCCGGAAGCGGTAGGGCGTCGGCCCGCCGTCGCTGATGGCGTACACGCTGTACAGGCCTCGAGGTGACTCGATGGCTGCGTAGGCCCGTCCCGGGCGGGGGCGGATGATGCCGGGCACCTGGGCCTGCACCGGTCCGTGCGGCATCTTGTCGACGATCTGGTCGATCAGGTGCACGCTCTGCCTGAGCTCGGCGATGCGCTGCACGTAGCGCGCGTACACGTCGCCGCCCTCCTGGGTGATGACGCCGAACTCGAGCTCGTCGTAGATGCTGTAGGGGTGCGCCTTGCGGACGTCGAACGGGACGCCCGAGGCGCGCAGGTTGGGGCCGCTGACCCCCATGCTGATCGCCTCGCGGCCGCTCAGCACGCCCATCCCGATCGTCCGCTGCCGGAAGATCTCGTTGTCGGTCAGCAGCTGCTCGTTGTCCTCGATCGCGTCCAGCGCCCGCGCCCGCCAGTGGCCGAGCCGGCTGATGAACTCGTCGTTGACGTCGAAGTTCACGCCGCCCACCCGGAAGAAGTTGAAGAGCATCCGCTGGCCGCTGATCGAGGCCAGCATCTCGACCACCTCGTCGCGGTTGATGAAGCCGTACAGGATCGGCGTCAGGCCGCCCATGTCGAGCGCCAGGAAGCCCATCATCAGCCCGTGGCTGAACATCCGGTTCAGCTCGACCACCAGTGCCCGGATGTACTCGGCGCGCCTGGGCGCCTGCACCCCGTACAGCTTCTCGAAGGCGATGGCCGGCGCGTGCTCGTTGTGCATGGCCGACATGTAGTCCATGGGATCGACGTAGGTGAGGACGGTGGTGTAGGTGGCGTTCTCGCACAGTTTCTCGATGCCGCGGTGCAGGTAGCCGAGCACGGGGTCGAGGTCGGTCACCACCTCGCCGCGCACCTTCACCAGCAGCCGCATGACGCCGTGCGTGCTCGGGTGCTGGGGCCCCATGTTGATGAGCATCTCGCCCTCGTCGAGCGAGAAGAGCTCCCGCTCCCGCTCGGTCTGCGGCGGCCGGTCGGGGAGGTCGACCTGGTCGAATCCGGCCAGCTCCATGGCGCCGCGGCTCTGGGGGCGGCCGAGCCCGGCCGCCGCGCGCAGCCGCTCCTCCTCGACCTGGTCGAGGTCGATGGGGTCGGGGACGCGGATCTCCGGGTCCGTGCGGGTCATCGGGGACGCGACTCCTCGCGCGGCATCTCGCCCGCCTCGAGCTCCTCGGGCTGGGTCGCCCCCACCGGCTCGTGGTGCCGCTCGGCGTCGCCGGGGGCGAACTCGTCGCTGAACCGCGACAGGTCCCAGGTCTCGGGCCGCTCGAGCGGACGGACCCCCGCCGCCGCCGAGTCGGCGGCGTCATCGGGCAGGATGAAGTCCTTGCGCTGGGGGAAGCTCTTGTAGTCGGGGGACATGTAGATGCGGCGCAGGTCCTGGTTGCCCTCGAACACGATCCCCATCATGTCGTACATCTCGCGCTCGTGGAACATCGCCCCCTCCCACAGCCCGGTGACGCTGGGAGTGACCGGCGCCTGCCGGTCGACCCGCACCCGGATGCGGAGCCAGGCCGGGTGACGGTCCGAGTACAGGTGGTAAACCACCTCGAACCACCGGTCCGGCCCGTAGTCGACGGCGGCGGCATCGGCGAGGAAGAAGAAGCTGAAGTCCTCCTCGTCGCGGAGCGCCTCGAGCACCTCGAGGATCCGGTCGCGGGGCACCTGCACCTCGACCGTGTCCTCGTCGGTCCACAGCTCGGCGGCGATCCCGTCGAAGCGGTCGGTCAGGAGCCGCACCAGCGGCCCCAGCTGGACGGGAGCGCTCAGCGCACGTCTCCTTCCCAGTTCGTCCGCTGCGGCCCCCGATCGACGTACTCGCGCCACTGCCCGCGGCGCATCTTGACCAGCTCCTGGAGACGCATCATGCCGTGGATCAGGCCCTCCGGCCGCGGCGGGCAGCCCGGCACGTAGACGTCCACCGGCATCACCCGGTCGACCCCCTGCACCACGCTGTAGCTGCGCTTGAAGCGGCCGCCCGAGGTGGTGCAGGTCCCCATCGCCACGCACCACTTGGGCTCCGGCATCTGCTCCCACAGCCGGACCAGCGGGCCGGCCATCTTGGTGGTCAGCGTGCCGGCCACGATCAGCACGTCCGCCTGGCGCGGGCTGGCGCGGAACGGGAACATCCCGAAGCGGTCGATGTCGTTCACGCTGGTCGCCGTGCTCATCATCTCGATGGCGCAGCAGCTCAGCCCGCTGAGCAGCGGCCACAGCGAGTTGGCCCGGATCAGGTCCAGGACGTAGTCGGCCTTGGTGGGGATCACCTCCAGCAGGCCGTGGAAGCCGCCCCGCGGGTGCTCCTCCATGTCGAACTCGCGCAGCAGCTCGTCGCCGCCGGCCTGGTCGGGGATGACGATGGGCGGCGTGTTGCCGACCAGGGTCTGGGTGCCCGTCCCGTCGCCGGCCCGCTCGCCGCCGTCCGGTCTGTTCAGTGCCATCTCAGGTCTCCCTTCCGCCACGCGTAGAGCTCTCCGAACATGAGGACGGCAAGGAAGATGCCCATCAGGACGATCCCCTCGATCGCGATGGCCCGCACCGCGATCGCCCACAGGTAGACGAAGATGATCTCCACGTCGAAGGCGACGAAGAGGAGGGCGTACAGGTAGAAGGCGAGGCCGAACCGCGACCACGTGTCGCCGATGGTGTCGATCCCCGACTCGTACGGCAGGCCCTTCTGGGGGCGCCTGCGCCGATGGCTCACCAGCCACGCGAACACGATCGTGCCGAACACGAACGTGGTGGCGGCAAAGGCGAAGCCGATGACGTACAGAAGCCCGGTCAGGTCCATGCTGTGCGGTACGCCCCTCTCGGCGTGGCGTCCACCGGGCGCGAGCAGGCGCGCGAGCCACGGCAGACGCGGCTTTCGGTCGGTCGTCGAGCACGCCGCCGCCGCTCTCCCGGCCGGCGACGAGGCTCACGACCAGTCTAGCAGGGCGCCCCCGAGGCGGCGGAGGAGGACGATCGGGTGATCGGGTCGGAGCTGGCCGAGCGGCTGCGAGCGGTCGGGCTGGACGCCACCAGGTTCGGCGATCCGGCTGCGGCGTGGCGGCGGCTGCACGACCGGTACGGGGTGCGTGCCACCCTGCTGGACCGCTACGCGCTGGAGGCCGCAGCCCGCGGGGTGGCGGTCCACGAGCTGCCAGCGGAGGTGAAGGAGCGGCTGACGCTGGAGGTGCTGGGCGCCCACGCCCCCGGGTTCGAGGTGGTGGGGGGGTCGGAACGTCATCGGCGCGACCCGATCGAGGTGGTCGCCTACGACCCGGCCTGGCCGGCGCGCTACGAGGCGTGGCGCGATCAGCTGGCGGGGGAGCTCGGGGCGACCGCGCTGCGGGTCGATCACGTCGGCTCGACCGCCGTGCCCGGGCTGGCGGCGAAGCCGATTATCGACGTGCAGGTGAGCGTCCGTGACGTCGAGGACGAGGCGACGTACGTGCCCGCGATCGAGCGGGCCGGCGTGGCGTTCCGGTCCCGGGAGGTCGGGCACCGCTACTTCCGCCCCTCTGGCGACCGACCCCGCGACGTGCAGGTGCACGTCTGCCGGGCGGGCTCGGACTGGGAGCGGCTGCACCTACTGTTCCGCGACTTCCTGCGCGCGCAGGCGCCGACCCGCTACGCCTACGGGCGCCTGAAGCTGGAGCTGGCGGAGCGCTACCGCGACGACCGGATCGCCTACAACGAGGCCAAGACGGCGTTCATCCTGGACGCGCTCGAGGAGGCGCGGGCGTGGGCAGATGCCGACGGCGAAACCGCCGGCGCGTGAGGCGTCGCGCGGAGCGGCGCCGCGGCGGAGCGGCCGGGCGGTGGGGCGGTGGCGGCTCGGGCGGTCCGGCGGCTCGAGCAGTCCGGCGGCTCGGGCGGTCCGGCAAACGTCGGGTGATTCGGACAGCGATCGGACGTCCTCCACCGATGCTTCCTCCGCCGCATGAAGCGGTCACCGTTTGAGCGGTCGATGCGTCCGCCTCGCCGCGGTCGTCCGGCCGATGCCTCAAGCACGGGGCGTTTGAAGCCGTCGCCGCCACTACTCCGGACCGACAGCTCAACCGCTCGCCGATTGAGCGCCCGGCGCAACGCTCCGCGGAGCTCGAGCTGGGCGGGTCAGCGGCCGAGCCAGGCGGCGTCGGCCAGGATCCGGAGCCCATCGCTGACCAGCGCGTGCCCGCCCAGCAGGACGGGGATCGGCGCGGCCGCCGCCGCCTGCACCAGCTCGGCCAGCCAGGGAGTGGAGACGCGGGCGGCGTCGAGGAAGTCGGAGGCGAACCGCTCCTCCGCAGGCGGCCAGGAGCGCGGATCGGACGAGCCGGCGCGGGCGGCCATCAGGACGCGGCTGTCGAGCACCACCGCGTCCCCGAGCCGGCTCAGCTCCTCGACCAGGGCGGCCGGGCCGTGCTCCGCCGACCAGCGCGCGAGCAGGGACCGCGGCTCCTGTCCGCGGGCGGAGCGCATGCCGCGCTCCTCGACGAACGCGCGTACCCGGCACGCGGTCTCCGTCTCGAGGTGCCGGAGCGTCGCCGACGGGATCCGCCCCGCCACCACCAGCTCCGCCTGGCGGTCGCGCAGCACCTCCCCCAGCTCGGCGAGGTGCGGCACCTCGAGTCCGCGGCCGCCGGGCAGCTGCGCCATCTCCAGGAAGGCGGCCACGGCCCGGGAGGGGCGTCGCGTCGCCGGCAGCCGCGCGGCGAGGCGCAGCAGCGCAAGGTCGCCGCTGAGTCGC
>CAYXZN010000074.1:0-9305 GCA_964469325.1 uncultured Steroidobacteraceae bacterium | reverse complement strand
CCGCTCAGCAGGCGGCTGCGCACCGCACCTGAAACGCATGGACCGACCGGCACCGGCTACGTCGAGTTGCGCGGCGAGGAGCGCGGCCTGGGCACCACCGAGTACACCGCCATCCCCGCCAGCCGCTACCTGGCGGCCCACGTGAGCCGCCACCCGGGCGACGTGACGATCGTCGCGCTCGGACCGCTCACCAACCTGTCCATGGCGCTCGACCAGGGGGCCGACCTGGCGTGGTCCACCCGCGACGTGATCTGGATGGGCGGCACGCTCGAGGAGCGGGGCAACACGACCGAGACCGGTGAGTGGAACGCCTGCGTCGACCCGGAGTCGGCGGAGGCCTGCCTCCGGGCGGGAGCGATCCACCGCATGTTCCCACTGGACGCCACCCAGGACGTCGTGTTCAGCATGCAGGACCTGGCCCGCCTGCCCGACACCCACCTGGCGGGGATCGTTCGGGACGCGGTCCGCTTCTACGTCGGCTACCACCAACGGGCGGACCGGATCGACGGCGCGTACCTCCACGACCCGGTGACCCTGATCGGCAGCCTGCTCCGACCCGACCTGGTCACGCAGACCGTCAGCGAGCGGCTGGCCTGCGACGTATCGGACAGCCCCTACCTGGCCGGCAGCCTCTACCGAGCATCGGACTCCGATCGACGACCCGTCCAGGTCGCGACCGCCATCGACGCCGAGGGGATGCGGGCGGAGCTGCTGGCCCGCCTGGCACGGGCGGTCGCGCCCCCGAGCAACTGAAGGAGGGTTCCATGGACTCGCGCTGGCTCCGCATCCTCGCCGCGGCTGCCGCCTTCTTGGTGGTGGCCGCGATCGGGATCGTGGTCTTCGGCGACGTGCGCGCCGACGAGCCCGATCCGATCACCTTCGCCATCCAGAGCGTGGCCAACATCCTCGCCCTGATCCTGGCGGTGTCGGCGATCGTGGCCCTCGTCGTGTACCTGGGCCTCGAGTGGATCCAGACACGCCGTCTCGACACCCTGAGCAGCCAGTTCGGGACGCGCACGCTGGTGCTGATGCCGATTGCGATCGCCCTGAACATCGTCCTCGGTCAGACCGTGGTGGCCGCGCTGAAGATCCCGATCTACCTCGACTCGGTCGGGACGATCCTGGTGGGAGTCCTGGCCGGACCGCTGGCCGGGGCGACGACCGGCTTCCTGGCCAACATCCTGTGGGCCTACGTCATCCCTGCGCCCTTCCAGTACCCGCCGGCGGCCGCGTTCGCGATCGTGGCGGCCATCATCGGCCTGCTGGCCGGCACCTTCGCCCGACTGGGCTGGATGCGCCCCCGGCCCGACCGGCCGCTGAATCAGCTGCTGGCTGGCGGCGTGGTCACCGCCCTGCTGGTGCTCGGCCTCGCCTACCTCGCCTACGTCGGCTACATCAACATCATTGGGGCCCCGGCCCTCGAGCCGGGACCGAACGCGCCGATCTACGACAGCCCGGTCTTCATCCTGCTCGGTTGGCTGGCGCTGGCGCTGGTCGCACTCACCGTGGTCGGCCTGTTCGCGCTGCTGATCATCCGGCGGGACCTGACCGCCACCTTCGTCGTGATCGCCGGCGTGCTGACAGGGATCGTGGCAGCCTTGATCAGCGCGCCGATCGCCGCCGGCGTGTTCGGGGGAGTCACGGGGGCGGGGACGGACTTCCTGGTGGCCGCCTTCCGGCAGGCGGGGCTCGATATCGGATCGGCGACCCTGGGGCAGGGCCTGATCAGCGATCCGATCGACAAGGTGACGACCTTCTTCGTCGTCTACCTGATCCTGAACGCCATGGCGCGACGCATGAAGGCCCGCTTCCCACAGGGTGAGCGACTGGTCGGTGAGCCTGAACCGGCGGGGGCACCGGGCTGACCGAGACGGCGCGCGTCCGCGTCCCCGCCTACCTCCACGCACCAGGGCCCAGCCCGTACCACAGGCTGAACCCCCTCACCAAGGCGCTGGCGGCGACCGTCGTCGCGGTGGACGCGCTGCTCATCGGCGGAGTCGCAGGTCCGCTGGCGCTCATCACGGTCGGCGTCGTGTTGCCGGCCGCCGTGGCCGGGGTGGCTCGGCGCCTCGTCTCGACGGCCCTTCTGCTGACGCTGCCGCTCGCCGTTAGCGTCCTGCTCGTCAACGTCTTCTTCTTCCCCGGCGGAGAGCAGGTGCTCGTCCGTCTCGGCCCGATCACGGTCACCGCGGAGGGGATCCGGTTCGCGGTCGAGGTGCTCATCCGGATCCTCGCCATCAGCGGCGCGATCGCCCTCTTCTACCTGACCACCCGACCCGCCGACTTCGTCGTGGACCTCGAGCGGCGCGGGGTCCCGCCGCGGCTCGCCTTCGTCGCCAACGCATCGATCCAGACGGTGCCTGCCATGGTGGAGCGCGCGTCAGCCATCACCGCCGCCCAACGGGCGAGAGGCCTGGACACCGAGGGGAGCGTCTGGCGGCGGGTGCGCGGGATCCTGCCCATCGTCGGGCCGGTCATCCTCGGCTCGATCTCCGAGGTCGAGGAGCGCAGCATGGCGCTCGAGGCGCGGGCCTTTGGCAGGCCGGGGCGGCGGACTCTGCTCTGGGAGCCGCACGACCGGCCCGCCGAGCGCGTCGCCCGCTGGCTCCTGCTGGCGAGCGCCCCCGCCATCGGGGTCGCCCGCGCCGCCGGTTGGCTGGGCTGACCCGATGCTCACCCTGGACCAGGTCAGCTACCGCTACGCGGGCGCGGCGCGGCCGTCGCTCATCACGGTCAGCCTGGAGCTGGCCGACGGGGAGCTGCTCGGCGTCGTCGGCGCCAACGAGGCTGGCAAGAGCACCCTCTGCCTGGTGGCTAGCGGGCTGGCCCCGCGCTCGATCGGCGGGCAGCTGAGCGGGACCGTGCGGCTCGACGGCGACGACGTCGCTCCCCTTCCGATGCACGCGCTCGCCGCCCAGGTCGGGATCGCGTTCCAGAACCCCGCCACGCAGCTGTCGGGCGTCACCACCACCGTGTACGAGGAGGTCGCCTTCGGGCCGGCGAACCTGGGCGTCCCGCTCCCCGAGCTGGCGGAGCGGGTCGAGCTCGCCCTGGAGTCGCTTCGCATCGCCGACCTCGCCCCGCGGGATCCCGCCCGCCTGTCGGGCGGGCAGCAGCAGCTGGTGGCGATCGCCGGCCTGCTCGCCATGCGTCCGCGCCACCTCGTGCTCGACGAGCCGACCGCCCAGCTCGACCCGCAGGGGACCGAGCTGGTCGCCACCGCCATCGAGCGGCTCGCCCAGCAGGGAGCCTCCATCCTGCTGGTCGAGCACAAGACCGACCTCCTCGCCCGGCTCTGCCGACGGGTGGTGGTCCTCGAAGAGGGGCGGGTGGCCGCCGAGGGACCTGCCGACCAGCTGCTCGCCGATCCGCGCCTCCCGCAGCTCGGCGTGGCGGAGCCGAGCGGGGTCCGGCTGCGTCGGTTGGCGGCCGAGGCCGGCCTGGACCCGGATCGGCTCGGGATCGGCAGACTGGCGGTCGGCGCATGATCGATCTGGCCTGCGAGGAGCTGGTGCACGTGTACCCCAGCGGGGTGCGTGCGCTCGACGGCGTGGACCTGCGGGTCGAGGCCGGCGGACGGGTGGCGCTCATCGGCCAGAACGGATCGGGCAAGACGACCCTGGTCCGGCATCTCAACGGCCTGCTGCGCCCGACCGAGGGCCAGGTGGTGGTGGGCCGCGTGGAGTCGGGCCAGCTCCGCGTCGCCCAGCTCGCCGCGCTGGTCGGGCTCGTCTTTCAGGACCCGGATCGCCAGATCTTCGCGAGCAGCGTGGAGGCGGAGGTTGCCTTCGGGCCGCGCAACCTGGGGCGCCGTGGCCGGGAGCTGGAGGGCGCGGTGACCGCGGCGCTGACGGCGGTCGGCCTGGACGGCGAGCGGGCCACCAACCCTTACGACCTGGGCGCCTCGAGGCGCAAGCTGCTCGCCCTCGCGTCGGTGCTGGCGATGCGCACCCCGGTGCTGGTGCTCGACGAGCCGACAACCGGCCAGGATCACGGCGGGACGGAGCGCGTCCGGCGGGTCATCGACGAGGTCCACGCCCAGGGGCGGACGGTGATCGCCATCAGCCACGACATGCGGTTCGTGGCCGAGACGTTCGAGCGGGTGGTGGTGCTGCGCGAGGGGCGGGTGATCCTCGACGGCTCACCAAAGGAGGTGTTCGCCGCGGGCCGCTGGGCGGCGCTGCGCTCGACCTACCTGGAGCCGCCCCCGGCCGCCGTCCTCGGGGAGCGGCTCGGGCTGGGCGCCACGCCCACCGAGCGGGCACTGGTCGAGGCGCTGCAGGGCACCCGCGCGTCGTCCCCGGACCAGCCGCCCGCGGCTCAGCCGCCCGCGGCTCAGTAGTAGCCGGGTGGAGGCGGAAGGGGCCTGCCGGTCGCGTCCACCCGCTCCTCGGGAGGCAGCTCGTCGCGGTGGCGCCGCCCGCGCGTCGGACCGGGGATCGGCCGCGCCATCACCGACTCGGGAACTTCGGCGAGCCGCTGCTCGATGCCCCGCAGCCCGAGGTGCCGCAGGGCGGGGGCGAAGCGGTCCGCGAACGCGGGTTCTCGGAGCAGCCCGAACAGGAGCGACGCGTGGGCGCGGTTGAGCAGCTCGAGCCCCCGGGCCGCCTCCGCGGCGTTGACCTGGTTGAGCGGCAGCTGTCGCTCGAGGATGTCGAGCGCTCGATTTGCCTGGCGCCGCGTGTTGGGGCTGAAATGCGGCGTGCGGTTGGCGAGGCGGCGGGCCTCCTCGAGGGCGCGGCGCACGACGGCGTCGCGATCGAGATGAGTCGAGGGCGTCATGGAACGAATACTACGCGCTGAAGACGGCTGGCAGGATCTGCTCGCCGATGCCCTCGCCCGAGCTCCCCGGCCGATCGCGGTCGACTCCCGCTTCGCTCCGCGCCCCGTGTCGGGGCCTGCGGGAACGCGCCTCCCGGGTCCTGTCCGGGCCGGCCCGCGGCGCATGGCGAGCACCCTGCTGGCCCTCTACCCGAACGCCGACGGCGAGCTGGCGGTGCCGCTCACCCTCCGGCCCGACGAGCTGCCGGCGCACCCCGGCGAGGTGAGCCTGCCGGGCGGCGCGGTCGACGTCAGCGACGAGTCGCGCGAGGCGACGGCCCTCCGCGAGGCGGAGGAGGAAGTGGGGCTGAGCCGATCCGCGGCCCGGATCATCGGTCGCCTCGACGACATCTGGATCCCGGTCTCGAACTTCGAGCTGCGACCCTTCGTGGCCACCATCGACCGCGCCCCGGCGCTGCGGCCCCACGCCCCGGAGGTGGCGGCCATCGTCGAGCTGCCGGTGCGGCTGCTGGTCGACGAGTCGATCGTGGGCGTGGAAGAGATCGCCGTCGGCGACTGGGTGCTGGCCGCCGGCGTCTACCGCTACGCCGGCCTGCGGATCTGGGGCGCCACCGCCCGCACCCTGGCGATGCTCGGCAGCGTCCTCCGCGGGACTGGGTGACGTACCGGTCAGCTGCGACGGCGGACCCTGGTGCCCGCTTCGGCCAGCAGCTCGAGCAGGCGCGGGTGCTGCGCCGGCGGCGCAGCCACGACGCTGGTCCTGCCGGTCGCATCCGCCGGCCACCAGGGGCCCCCCTCCAGGTCGGTGACCACCGCCCCGCCGCGCTCCGCGATCAGGCCGGCGGCGGCGACGTCCCAGGGGGAGAGCCCCCCGTTCTGGACGAACGCGTCGAAGCGGCCGACCCCCACGTAGGCGAGCGACAGGGCCGCGCTGCCCATCCGCCTGGGGATGCGGATCTCGCGCGAGATGCGGCGCTCCTTCGCCACGCCGCCGGGCCCCACGATCGCCAGGCTCACCACGTAGTCGGATAGCGACTCCTTGCCCGACGCGCCGGCCGGCTCTCCGTCCAGGCAGGCGGGGCCGTCCGCGGTCGCGGTCAGCAGGTCGTCGCGGGCCGGATCGTAGATGACCCCCATCCCGGGCCGGCCGTCGACCACCAGGCCGATCGACACGCAGTAGTAGGGAATCCCGTTGGCGTAGTTGACCGTCCCGTCCAGCGGGTCGATTACCCACGTGCGCCCGCTGCGGGCGGCTCCCGCCGCGTGGTGATGGCCCGACTCCTCGGCCAGGATGGCGTCATCGGGAAAGCGCTCCCGGATGGCGGCCAGCACCATCTCCTCGCTCGCGAAATCGACGTTGGTGACCACGTCGCGCTTGCTCTTGTAGTCGATCCGCTCGACCCGCTCGTAGCTCTCCACCAGCAGGGCTCCCGCGCGCCTGGCCTGGCCGACCGCGAACGACAGCTCTGCCTCCAGCTCTCCCACGGCGCCGATGCTAGCCGTCCGCACCGCTCCTCACCGAGCGCTCACGGCAGCTCGAAGGCGACGATCCGTGCGCCGAGGTCGGCCTGCGGTTGCCCCGAGAACGCGAACACCACCTGCGTCGTCGACCCCGGCGGCGCGAAGTCGAGCCGAACCTGGCTCGTCTGCGTCCCGCCCTCCAGCTCGGCGGTCGCCTCGACCAGCAGGTTGGTGGCGGGCGCGTTGCCCTCGTTCAGCACCTCGGCGGGGACCAGCCAGCCGTCACCGCTGCGCATCGGTTCGCCGGTCAGCTCCACTCGCAGCCGCGGCTCTGACTGGGAGTCGCCCAGTCCGTCGGCCACGAGCACACCCGCGACGGCCAGGACCACTGCCACGCTCAGCCCCAGCACGGCCCACTCCAGCCAGTTGCGCTTCACGACCCGCTCCCCGAGCCGCTCGCTCCGCCGCCGCCGCTCGTCCCGCCGCCGACCAGCAGCCGCCCGACGGCAGCCCCAAAGGAGGCCACCACGGCGAGAACCACGGTCATCCCGGCGATTGCCGCCAGACCGACCTCGTCGGTGCGGCCAAAGGCCCACAGCAGCAGCGCCGCCACCACCAGGCTGACTGCGTAGGCGGCCGTCGTCTCGCTCAGCGGCTGGTCGAGCGGGCTGTCGATCGCCTCCCGGACGCGACCGCCGCGGAAGTCCGCGTAGAAGACGATCGCCAGCGTTACGAGGTAGGTCGCCGCCATCAGGAGCAGCAGCTGCCACCCGCCGAGGGCGACGGCGAGCAGGGGGATCTCGTCGGTGGGGGCCACGTTGAGGGCGAACAGCAGCGCGCCGCCGGCGGCCACAAAGAGCCTCGCGAATGGCCCCTCTCCGGTGGCCATCATCCCAGGCTCGCCGGTCTCCTCGGACTCCTCTCCGCCGCGCGACACGCCGCTCATCTGGGTACCCGCCAGCGACACGCCGAACGCCACCGCCACCGCCTCGAGGGCGATCTTGCCGGCCGCGTCGCCGATCCCGGTCTCCGGACCGATCCGCCCCAGCAGGAGCAGCGCGACCGCGGCGACCACGATGGATATGCCCATCGTCTCTACCACGTCGATCAGCACGTCCCGGAAGGTGGGCTCGCGGCGGAACCCGGATACGACGCTGTAGCCGACCACGATCCCGGTCGCCACCACCAGCAGCAGCAGGATCTTCCAGCCCGGCAGCAGGAAGCCGTGGAACCACATCTCCATGGTGAAGAGCAGCGGCATGCCGATCAGCAGGCCACCGCCGATGGCCCGCACGTAGTCGCGCAGGCTGCGAGTCACCGACTGCCGATCGGCGCCCTCCTCGGCGGAGCGCTTCGCGGCGGAGCGCTTGGTCGCCTTGCCCATGCCGCGAACCCAAGCAACTCGCGGGCCGTCTCCTCGGACCCGGACGAGTACCCTAGGCGCGTGCCGCAGCTCCACCTCCATGCCGAGCCGGGCGACTACGCCCCGACCGTCCTGCTGCCCGGCGACCCGGGACGTGCGACGCACATCGCCGAACGCTTCGACGGCGGGCTGGACGCGGCCCGCGTCGTCAGCCGGCACCGCGGCCTGCTCGGCTACACCGGGACGGTCGACGGCGTGCCGATCAGCGTGCAGACCACCGGCATCGGCACACCCAGCCTGTCGATCGTGGTCGAGGAGCTGCTCCGCCTGGGCGCACAGCGGCTCATCCGGGTCGGCACCTGTGGCGGGATCGCGCCGGGGCTGCGCACCGGCGACCTCGTCCTGGCCACCGCGGCCTGCCCGACCGACGGGGCCACCCGCACCTACCTGCGCGGCGACGCCTACGCCCCGGCCGCCGACTTTGACCTCACCCACGCCCTGCACCATGCGGCCGAGCAGCTGGGAGTGCCGGTCCGGCCGGGCCTGGTCGCATCGGTCGACGTCTTCTACAACACCGAGCCCGACTACGCCTCGCGCTGGCGCGAGCGCGGGGTGCTGGGTTTCGAGATGGAGGCGTCGACGCTCTTCTACCTCGCGGCGCGGGCGGGCGTCCGCGCCGGCTGCCTGCTCACCGTCTCAGATGTGCTGAGCGAAACGGAAACATCCGAGGAGACGTACCTGTCCGCCGATGAGCTGGGCCGCGCCACGGACCGCATGGTGGAGGTGGCCTTGGCCGCGGTGCGCGGCATCGGCTGAGCCTGTGGCCGGGCACCGGTCCCGCTCCGCGCGGCGCTACACTGGATGCGCCTCGCAGGAGGGACCTTTCAGCATGACCGACACCGTCAGCCGACCCGCCGCCAGCGTCGCCGACGTCGCCAAGCCGGCCCCAGACGCGGGTGACTTCCTGCCGCTCAAGGGGATCGACCACGTCGAGTTCTGGGTCGGCAACGCCAAGCAGGCATCGGCCTATTACCGGACCCTGTGGGGGTTCACGCCGGTCGCCTACGCCGGGCTGGAGACGGGCATCCGGGATCGGGCCAGCTACGTGCTGGTCCAGAACCAGATTCGCTTCGTCTTCACCGCGCCGCTGGGGCCCGATGGCGAGGTGGCCGAGCACGTCCACCGCCACGGTGACGGGGTGCGCGACATCGCCTTCGCCGTGGACGACGTCGAGTCGGCCTGGCGCGAGACGACGAAGCGCGGCGCCGAGTCGGTGCTCGAGCCGAGCGAGATCCCGGGTCAGAGGGGGGTGCTCCGGAAGTCAGCCGTCCGCACCTACGGCGACGTGATCCACAGCTTCATCGACCGCTCGGACTACCAGGGCACGTTCGCGCCGGGCTACCACCGGATCCGCACCCCCGCGCCGGCGGCCGCCGGGCAGACCCTGCTGGAGGTCGACCACTGCGTCGGCAACGTGGCGCTGGGGGAGATGGATCGGTTCGTCGAGTACTACCGCAACGTGATGGGCTTCAGCCAGCTCATCCACTACGACGACAAGGTGATCCACACCGAATACTCGGCGCTGATGAGCAAGGTGATGCAGAACGGGAACGGGCGGATCAAGTTCCCGATCAACGAGCCGGCCACCGGCAAGAAGAAGAGCCAGATCCAGGAGTTCCTCGACTACTACGGCGGTCCC
>CAYXZN010000073.1:0-9329 GCA_964469325.1 uncultured Steroidobacteraceae bacterium | reverse complement strand
AACGACGATTTCGCGGACGCCGATGTCGCCCTCGTCATCGGCGCCAACGACGTCGTCAACCCGGCCGCCCGGGAGGACACCTCCTCGCCGATCTACGGCATGCCGATCCTGAACGTCGACCAGGCCGAGCACGTGATCGTGCTCAAGCGCGGTCGCGGGACGGGGTTCGCCGGCATCCCCAACCCGCTCTTCAACGACCCCAAGACGGCGATGCTGTTCGGGGACGCCAAGCACTCCATTGAGTCGCTGGTCCAGGGGGTCAAGACCGCCTAGAGCCGCTGAGTGCGCGGACGGGCCGCGGCCCGTCCGCGTCGAAACGCCTGGCGTTTCAGGCCGCGGCTGAACCGCGGCCGCCGGCGTGGCTCAAACCCGCGGTGTTTCGAACAACGGCCGAGGTGTTCGAGCCACGAGTTTCCGTCAGCGTCTGAAACGCTGCGCGTTTGCACCAGCGCTGCAGACGTCGGCCGATGGCGCTCGACTGCCATTCCAAACGCCCGCTGTTTGACGGTCGTGGGGCGGTCGCTCGGCCGGTGGCCGCGCCGGTTGGAGCCGGTAGCATCGGCGGCATGGGAGAGCGCTGGGTCTGCCTGGACGTGGGGGAGACGCTGATCGACGAGACACGGGTCTGGTCGATCTGGGCGGACGAGCTGGGGATCCCGCGGCTGACGTTCATGGCCGGACTGGGCGCGGTGATCGCCCGCGGGGGCGAGCACCGCCACGTGTTCGACCTGTTCGGGGTCGCCGACTGGCGAGAGCGGCTGCCCGCGATCGAGCAGGCCTACGGCGGATTTCAGCGCCAGGACCTGTATCCCGACGCGCTGCCCGCGCTGGAGGCGCTCCGGGACGCGGGCTACCGGCTGGCGGTGGTGGCCAACCAGCCGGCGGCGCGCCACGGACAGCTGAGGGCCCTGGGAGTGGCGGCGGACGTGATCGCCATGAGCGAAGAGCTGGGCGTGGCGAAGCCGGACGCGGCCTTCTTCGAGGCCACACTCCGGCTCATGGGCCGGCCGGACCCGGCAGTCGTTGCCTACGTGGGCGACCGGGTCGACAACGACGTCCTGCCGGCGCAGGAGGCGGGGATGCGCCCGGTCTGGATTCGCCGCGGCCCGTGGGGCGTGATCCAGGAGTGCCCGGAGGGGGCCGCCGACCTCGTGGTCGGGTCCCTGAGCGAGCTCACGGAGCGGATCGGCGAGGTGTGGCAGCTGCCCGGCTGACGTGCGGCAGGCGCCAGACTAGGTGCGCCGCGCGCCGAGGATGGCGGCGATCTCCCGCTCGGAAACGCCGAAGCGCGCCAGGGCGTGCCGCACCAGCTCGTTCCCCAGCTCACGCTCCGCCACAACCACCCGCGTGACGCCGTGCTGGCGGAGCATCGCCTCATCCGCGTCCGAGTGGGCCCGGGCAATCATGTCGATTCGTGGGTTGCGGTGCCTGGCGTACTCGACCGCCTGGTGCGCGGCGAGCGGGTCGGGGATCGCGACGATCAGCGTCGCCGCGTCGGCAATGCGCGCCTGGTCGAGCACCGCCCGCTGTCCGGCGTCCCCGTAGACGATGGGCGTGCCCGCCTCGCGCGCCGCCCGCACCAGGGTGTAGTCGGCGTCCACCGCCATCCAGGCGAAGCCGCGGGCCTCGAGCACCCGTGCCACCGTCCGGCCGACGCGACCAAAGCCGAGGATGACGGCGTGGCGGCGCATGGACGAGGCGTGCTCCAGGTCGAGCTCGAGTGCCCCGTGGGTCGGCGCGAGCCGCTCCGCCTGGTCACCGAGCCAGCCGGACGCGATTGCGATCGGCGCCGCCAGGACGATGCTGGCCACCACGGCCCACATCGCCAGCGAGAAGGTCTCCGGCCGGACGGCGCCCAGGGTCAGGCCGACGGTGGCCAGAACGAAGCTGAACTCGCCGGACTGGCTGATCAGCCCGGCGGCCCGAAACGCCGCTCCCGGACGGTGCCCGCCGATCATCGCCAGGGCAGTCACCGGGACCAGCTTGGCGAGCACGATCAGCACGAGCAGCGCGGCGATGATCGGCAGGCTCCCCAGCAGCACGGCCGGCTGGAGCAGGATCCCCACCGAGACAAAGAAGAGGGTTGCGAAGAGCTCGCGCAGCGGAACCACCTCGCCGAGCACGCTCGCGGTGAGGTCCGACTCCGACACCGCCAGCCCGGCCACGAACGCGCCGAGCGCCACCGACACGCCAACCAGCGTGGCGAGCGCCGCCGTTCCGATCGCCAGCACCGCCACCGCGATCACGAACAGCTCGCGCGACCCGAGGTTCGCCACCACCGCCAGGATCGGCGGCAGGACCCGCGATCCGACGACCACCACCAGCAGTAGGAATCCGAGCGCGAGCCCGCCCGACACGGCCGCGTCCGCGAGCAGGTCATCCGACTCGGTGGCGAGCGCCGACAAGAGCACCACCAGCAGGACGGTCAACAGGTCCTGCATGATCGAGACGCCGATCGCCAGGCGCCCGTGCACGGTCGCCTGGAGCGTCCGCTCGCCGGCGACCTTGACCAGCACCACGCTCGAGCAGATGGCGATGGCGGCGCCGATGAACAGCGACTCCACCAGGCTCCAGCCCAGCCAGACCCCGAAGGCCGTGCCTGCCGCCATGGCGACGACGACCTGGATCGGCGTCCCAACCAGCACGACCCGCCCGACTGCCACGAGCTCGCGGATGCTGAAGTGGAGGCCGATGCTGAACATCAGTAGCGCCACGCCGATGTCGGCCAGGGCGAAGACCTGCTCCCGGTCGGCGACGTAGCCGGGCGTGAAGGGTCCGACCGCGAGTCCCGCGGCGACGTAGCCGATCATGGGCGGCATCTTCAGGCGGTGGGCGAGCGCGCCGAGCAGCAGCGCCAGGGCCAGCGCGATCAGCAGGGTGACGCCGAGGCCGCCGGTCATCGACGGCCGCCGGTGCGGCGCGGCGCGAGCATGAGCGTCGTCGTCGGCATCGGTCCTTCGCAGGCTGCTGGGCGGTCCGTCGGCGGGCGCTCATGATACTCAGGCCCGCTGGTAGACTCAGCGCGGGCCGTGGGCGACGGCCCGGGTAGTGCCGCTGCCCGTAGCCCGCGGCAGGTCGGGTGGAGTCTGCACAGTCGGTCTCCGCTCTTTTTCGTTCATCGAGCAGCGGGCGAGAGCGTAAGGAGCAGGGTGGCCCTCCTCGCCGCCGTCCTCGTCGCGTTCGCGGCGGGCCTTGTCGCCCCGCCGCTGGTCGCCCGCGCCCCCCGCCTCGCGGCCTGGCTGCTGGCCCTCGTCCCGCTGGTGATCTTCATCGGCCTCGCCGGCGCCATCCCGGCGGTGGTTGGGGGAGAGGTGCTCCGCGAGCGCCTGGGCTGGGTGCCCAGCCTGGGGCTGGAGGCCGCGTTCCAGCTGGACGGCCTGGGCCTGCTGTTCGCGCTGCTGATCAGCGGCATCGGCGTGCTGGTGGTCGTGTACTCCGGCGGCTACCTCGCCGGGCGCCGTGACGTCGGGCGCTTCCACCTGGTGCTGCTCGCCTTCATGGCCTCGATGCTCGGCATCGTCCTGTCCGACAACGTGCTGCTCCTGTACGTCTTCTGGGCGCTCACCAGCCTCACCAGCTACCTGCTGATCGGCTTCGACAGCGAGCGGGACATCTCCCGGCGGAACGCGCTCCAGGCGCTGATGGTGACCTTCACCGGCGAGCTGGCCATGCTGGCCGGCCTGCTGCTGCTGGCCCGGGCCGGCGGCAGCTACCGGCTCTCCGAGCTTGTCGAGCGGTCGGGCCAGGTAGCCGCCGATCCGCTCTTCGTGCCGATGCTGGCGCTGCTGGTGATCGGCGCGGTCACTAAGTCGGCCCAGTTCCCGTTCCACTTCTGGCTGCCGAACGCCATGGAGGCGCCGACCCCGGTCAGCGCCTACCTCCACTCGGCGACCATGGTCAAGGCCGGCGTCTACCTGCTGGCCCGCATCAGCCCCATCTTCTCCGGCAGCGAGGCCTGGCTTCCGCTGGTGGCCGGGGCGGGCGGGGTGACCATGCTGCTGGCCGCCGCCCTGGCGCTCCGGCAGACCGATCTGAAGCGGCTGCTCGCCTACTCGACCGTCTCGGCGCTGGGGATCATGACCTTCCTGCTGGGACTCGACACATCGCTGGCGATCCAGGCCGCGATCGTCTTCCTGCTCGGCCACGCGCTCTACAAGGGCGCGCTCTTCCTGGTCGCCGGGGCGCTCGACCACGAGACGGGCACACGGGACTCGACGCGGCTGTCGGGGCTGGCCAGGCTGATGCCGTTCACCGCCGCCGCCGCGGCCCTGGGCGCGCTGTCGATGGCCGGCCTGCTGCCCTTCTTCGGCTTCATCGGCAAGGAGCTGGTCTACGAGGCGACGATGTTCGACGAGCGCCTGCCGGTGCTCCTGACCGTCGCGATCGTGCTGCCGAACATCGCCTTCGTGGTGGTGGCCGGGGTGGTGGGGCTACGGCCATTCGTGGGTCCGCGAGCCGAGCTGCCGAAGCGGCCCCACGAGGCCGCTCCCAGCCTGCTGCTCGGCCCGCTGCTGCTGGCGGGCCTGGGCGTCGTGACCGCGTTGCTGCCCGGCGTGTTCGCCACGCAGCTGGTCAACGCCGCCGTCGCCTCGGTCACCGGTGAGGCGGCGGAGCTGGAGCTTGCGCTCTGGCACGGCCTGACGCCGATGCTGCTGCTCAGTACCGCCACCCTCGCCATCGGCGCCATCGCCTTCGCCTGGCGGCGGCCGATCTACGCCGCGCTGGTGCGTGCCGACGTGGGCGGTCTGGTCGGGCCGGAGCGGATCTGGGAGGCCGCGCTGGGCGGGACCGCCCGCGCCGGGGGATGGCTGACGCTGGTCCTCCAGAGCGGCCTGCTGCGCCGCTACCTGGTCACCATCCTCGTCGTCACCGTCGCCCTGGTCGGCTACACGTTCCTGGGCCGTGCGCAGATCCCCGACATCGCCTGGGAGCTGGACGTGCACCTCCACGAGGCGGCCGTCCTGGTCGTCATCCTGGGCGCCGCGCTGGTCGCGATCCGCTCGCGGTCGCGACTCTCCGCCATCGCCGCCCTGGGCGTGGTGGGCTACGGCGTGGCGCTCGTCTTCCTGCTCTTCGGGGCGCCGGACCTGGCCATGACCCAGATCCTGATCGAGACGCTGACCGTGATCCTGTTCGTGCTGGTGCTCTACCACCTGCCGCGCTTCGCCATCCGCTCGTCGACGCCCACCCGGCTGCGGGACGCGGTGATCGCCGGCGCGGCGGGGCTGCTGATGTTCGGCCTCTCGATCGCCACCTTCACTGCGCCTGCCGAGCCGCACCTGTCCCGCTACTTCGCCGAGAACAGCGTCCCGGAAGCGCACGGGCGCAACATCGTGAACGTCATCCTGGTCGACTTCCGCGCCCTGGACACGCTCGGCGAGATCACCGTCCTGGCGCTGGCGGCGCTGGGCGTGTACGCGCTCCTCCACCTGCGACCGCGCGGGACGGCCGAGCCATGATCTCCCTGATCCTGGCCACCGCCGCCCGCGTGCTCCAGCCGCTGCTGCTGCTCTTCTCGATCTTCGTGCTGCTGCGCGGCCACAACGCCCCCGGCGGCGGCTTCGCCGGTGGCCTGGTGGCGGCGGCCGCCTTCACCCTCGTCGCCATCGCCTTCGACCCGGCCACCGCCCGCCGATCGCTGCGCCGCGATCCCCGGCACGTGCTGGCGGTGGGGCTGCTGATCGCCGCCGCCAGCGGGGTGGTCGGCCTGCTCGCCGGCGGGGCGTTCCTGGAGGGGATCTGGGTCGAGCTGCCGCTCTTCGCCGGCGCCTCGCTCGACATCGGGACGCCGCTGCTCTTCGACGTCGGCGTCTACCTGACCGTGATCGGGGTGACCCTCACCATCGTCCTGTCGCTGGCCGAGGCGCCACGCGACTCCACCGGCGGCCCCGCTCTCGAGGCGATCGCCGAGGAGCTGAGGGAGCAGTAGGCCATGGAGCTGCTGCTGTCGGTCGTCATCGGCGGGCTCTTCGCCGCGGCGCTGTACACCATGCTCCGCCGCAGCATCGTGCGCCTGGCCATCGGCCTCACCCTGCTCGGCCATTCGGCCAACCTGCTCATCTTCACCGTCAACCGCGTGACCCGCGCCGAGCCGCCCATCATCCTCGAGGGACAACAGGTGCCGCTGGAGGGGATCGCCGACCCGCTTCCGCAGGCGCTGATCCTGACCGCCATCGTGATCAGCTTCGGGGTCCTGGCCTTCCTGCTGGTGCTGGTGAAGCGCGCCTACCAGACGGTCGGCAGCGACGACATCGACGACATGACGAGCACCGAGCGATGAGCTGGCTCCTCGTCCTCCCGCTCCTCATCCCGTTCTTCGCTGCGGCGCTGGCCATGCTCGGCTGGCGCTGGGTGTGGGTCCAGCGCTGGCTGGGCGTGGCGGGCGCGGCCGGTCAGCTGGGCGCCGGCATCGCCCTGCTGGTGGTGGTACGCAGCGAGGGGGCGCAGGCGATCCAGATCGGCGCCTGGCCGGCCCCCTTCGGGATCACCCTGGTGGCCGACCTGTTCGCCGCCATCATGGTGGTGGCGGCCGGGGTGATGGGGACGGCGGTGACCATCTACTCGATCGGCGGCCTCGACGCGCGCCGCGAGTCGTTCGGCTACTACCCGTTGCTGCTGATCCTGCTGACCGGGGTGTGCGGCGCCTTCCTGACCGGCGACATCTTCAACCTGTTCGTGTGGTTCGAGGTGATGCTGATCGCCTCGTTTGTGCTCCTCGCCCTGGGCGGCGAGCGCGCTCAGCTCGAGGGCGCCATGAAGTACGTGACCATCAACCTGGTCAGCTCGGCCTTCTTCCTGGCGTCGGTCGGAATTCTGTACGGGCTGACGGGGACGCTGAACATGGCCGACCTGTCGGTCCGCCTCGCCCAGCTGGACTCGCCGGCCATGCAGACCACCGTCGCCATGCTGCTGCTGGTGGTGTTCGGCATCAAGGCGGCCGTCTTCCCGCTCTTCTTCTGGCTGCCGGCCAGCTACCACACGCCGCCGGTGGCGGTGAGCGCCATCTTCGCCGGCCTGCTCACCAAGGTCGGGGTGTACGCGCTGATCCGCGTCTTCACCCTGCTGTTCGTTGGGGACGTGGGCTACACCCACACCCTGATCCTGGCGGTCAGCGGGCTGACCATGCTGGTCGGGGTGCTGGGCGCGCTGGTGCAGACGGACCTGCGGCGCATCCTGTCGTTCCTGCTCGTCAGCGGCATCGGCTACATGGTGATGGGGATCGGCCTGTACTCGGCCGCCGGCATCGGGGCCGCCATCTTCTACACCGTGCACCACATGCTGGTGATGACCACCCTCTTCCTGCTGACGGGGCTGATCAAGGCGGTGGCGGGCAGCCATCAGCTGGGGGAGCTGGGAGGCCTGTACCGGTCCAACCCCATGCTGGCCATCCTCTTCCTGGTTCCGGCGGTTTCGCTGGCGGGGATGCCGCCGATGTCGGGCTTCATCGGCAAGCTGGCGCTGGTGCAGGCGGGGCTGGACGTCGGCCACTACCTGATCGTGGGCGTGGCGCTGGGCGTCAGCGCGCTCACCCTGCTGGCCCTGATGCGCGTGTGGACCGATGCCTTCTGGCGCCCGGTCCGCCAGGCGGCGGCGGTGAGCATCGAAGAGCCTCGGGCCGGCCGGGGCGGCAGGCTCAGCATCGTGGTGCCGATCGCGCTGCTGGTGGCGGGCACGCTGGGCGTCGGCCTGCTGGCCGAGCCGATCGTCGACGCCACCCAGGCCGCGGGCGAGGAGCTGATGGACCGCACCACGTACGTCGAGACGGTGCTGGGGACACAGCCGTGAGGCGGGTGCATGAGGCGCGACGCATGAGGCGCGACGCATGAGGCTACTGCTCTGGAACCTGGTGCTGGCGCTCACCTGGGGCGCCATGACCGGCAGCTTCGCCGCCGAGAACCTGGCGGTGGGCTTCGTGATCGGCTTCGTGGTGCTGTACGTGTCGCAGCGCCGGCACGGACCCGGGCGCTACTTCTCGAAGTTCACCGAGGTGGTCGGGTTCGTGGGCTTCTACCTGTGGGAGCTGCTGCTGGCCAACCTGCGGGTCGCGCGCGACGTGGTCGCTCCGCGCCCGCGAGCCAGGCCGGGGATCATCGCGCTGCCGTTGGACGCCGAGACCGACGCAGAGATCACGGTGCTCGCCAACCTGCTGACCATGACGCCAGGCGACCTGAGCCTGGACGTGTCGGATGACCGGCGGGTCCTGTACGTCCACTCCATGTACCTCGCCAACCCCGAGCGGACCAAGCGCGAGATGAAGGAGGGCTTCGAGCGACGGGTCCTCCAGGTGCTGAGGTAGGCCGATGCACCCGCGCGAGCTCCTCGACGCGACCGCCGGGCTCAGCCTGGCGCTGCTGAGCCTGGCGCTGCTGCTGGCCTTCGTGCGGCTGGTCAAGGGGCCGACGCTGCCGGACCGGGTGGTGGCGCTGGAGCTGGTGACGACCCTGCTGGTCGGGGTGGTGGGCGTGTACAGCATCAGCTCGCGCCAGCCGGTCTTCCTGGACGTGGCGATCGTGCTGGCGCTGGTCGCATTCCTGGGCGCCGTCGCGTTCGCGCGCTTCCTGGTGGCGGGGACGGGACGATGACCGACCTGCTGGTGGCGCTGCTCATCGCCATTGGCACGACCTTCATGCTGCTGGCCGCGGTGGGGGTGGTGCGGATGCCCGACGTCTACATGCGACTCCAGGTCTCGACCAAGGGCGCATCGCTTGGTGCGGGCTTGGTGCTGCTGGCGGTGCCGGTCTTCTTCGGCGACCTGGCCATCGGGGTGCGGGCCCTGCTGATCATCGGCTTCGTCTTCCTGACCACGCCCATCTCGGCCCACATGCTCGCGCGTGCCGCCTACATCGTGGGGGTGCCGCTGTGGGAGGAGAGCGTGATCGACGAGCTGGCCGGCCGATACGACCGCGACACCCAGGAGCTTTCGAGCGGGGGAGAGGGCGCCCGCCACGTCGGCGGCCCAACCTGAGCGCTTCGCGGGAGTGCGGCGCCCGCCCTCGGATATTCCTGCCAGTGCTGAAATCCCGCGCGGGACGTCCGTCAGGCACGGTTCTACCGCTGCCAGTGATGAAATCCCGCGCGAGAGGCTCCTCACGCAGAGTTGTACCCTTCGCGGGAATACGGGCGCGGATTCTGAGCCGATGACGAGGCCCCTCCACCGGGAGGGGCCTCGAAGCTCGGGTCAGAGTCCTGCAGCTACATGGCCGGCTCGGCGACGGCCTCCGCCTCCGGCCGCTCGACCGGGAAGAAGGTCGCCAGCAGCCAGTAGACGACGAACGCCACCAGCAGGCCGACCACCCAGCTGTAGTCGTACAGGAAGCCGCCCCACGGCA
>CAYXZN010000072.1:5240-9356 GCA_964469325.1 uncultured Steroidobacteraceae bacterium | reverse complement strand
TTGTTGATCGCGAAGCCGGAGCCCATCAGCGAGTCGACGTAGTCGATCTCGGCCCCGTCCACGTACTGCCGGCTGAAGGCGTCGACCAGCACGCGCACGTTGCCGTGCTCCTCGACCACGTCGTCCTCCTTCACGTTGCTGTCGAAGGCGAGCCCGTAGCTGAAGCCGGAGCAGCCGCCGCCCTTCACGAAGAGACGCAGCGCGGCGTCCTCCTTGCCCTCACGGGAACGCAGCTCGGCGACCTTGCGGGTCGCGGCCTCGGTGAGGCTCACGAGCTGCTCGGCAGCGGGCTGCGACTGCGGCGTCGTCAGCGAGATCGGCTGGCGCGTCGGTTCCATGCTCATCAGTTCAGTTCCATCTCCCAGCGGGGGCCGCCATGGCGACCGGGACAGTTCGCTACGGAAAGTATAGCAAGCCGCCTTCCCGAAGCCAGGCCGACCAAAGGTCCCGGCGCTGCTAGGGCAGGTCGTCCGGCAGCTCGACCTCGATCAGGCCCGGATCTGCCTCCGGGTCACCGACCTGCAGCTCGAAGGTGGCGGCATCGGCGGGGATGAGCCAGCCGACCTGGGTGTCGACGGCCGCTCCCGGGCCGATCGACCCGCCGTCGGGGAAGTTCCACGGCTCCCGGGGGACGCCGTCCACGATCAGCCGGAACTGGTCCTTGAAGGTGCCCTCGACGCTGCCCGACTCCATGAAGATGCGGATCTCCAGCACCAGGAACAGCTCGTCGACGTTCGCCCGCCGTCCGGTGTCGTTGTTCTGGTCGTCGAGCGGGTTGTCGACGTGCAGTGCTCCGCCGACCAGGGTATAGCGGAGCTGCGAGGCGTTGGTGACGCCGGTCCCCGGCGCCTCGCCGGAGACCTCCAGCTCGATCGGGTAGTCCGGCGCCGGCTGGTCCGCGGTCAGGTTCAGGAAGGCGGGTCGGTCGGGAGCCTGGCCGATCCGCAGCTGTGCGCCGGCCAGGTCGACCCCCTCGGCGACCTCGAACGCGAGGTAGCCGTCGGCCGCGGCGTGCGAGCCGGGGGCGATGAATTCGTCGCCGGTCCCGAAGAGCTCGGTGACGGCGAGCTCCGTCCCATCGGCCAGCAGGAGCGTGAAGTCGGTCGCTCGCGTCTCGCTCCGCCGGTCGACCGCGTTCTCGCCGCGCAGGCTCAGGAAGGCGTGCAGGGTGGTGCCGAGCTTCGGCTCGCCCCCCGCGGTGAAGGTCCGTGGCTCCCGGTTCGAGATCACCGCGCCTATCAGGGTGTAGGTCACGTCCGTGAAGGTGACGCTGTTGGTCACCACCCCGACCACAGGCGTCTCGACCAGCACCAGGGGCGTCGCGGTCGGGGCAGCGGTCTGGGTGGGCGCCGACGACGGAGAGACACTCGCCGCCGGGGCCCCGCAGGCCGCCAGCGACGCAGCCAGCGCCCCAGCCAGTGAGCCTGCGAGCAGACGGATCAGCCCCCGCGGTGCGGCGCGACGGACGCCGTCGACCATTGTGGAAGCTCCTCGGGCCGGTTTCGTCGCCATCGTAGAAGCGCAAGTCAAGGAAGCCGCCATGCGCGGAGCTGGCTGCCATCGGTACACTTAGGCCTCCCGAGTCGACGGCAACACGCTGTGAGGACCCGCGCGTGAGACTGGCCAGCCGCATGCAGCGGATCGGGACCGAGACCGCCTTCGAGGCCGCGGCACGCGCCCGTGCGCTGGAGGCGACCGGTCGCGAGGTGATCCACCTCGAGATCGGCGAGCCGGACTTCGACACGCCCCGCCACGTCAGCGAGGCGGCTGCCCGCGCCCTCCTCGACGAGGGGGCGACCCACTACACCGGCGCCACCGGCATCGGCCCGCTGCGCGAGGCGATCGCCGACGACGTCCGGCATCGCAAGGGGATCGACGCGACCGTCGACCAGGTGATCGTGACCCCCGGCGCCAAGCCGATCATGTTCTACGCCATGCTTGCCCTGCTCGAGGAGGGCGACGAGGCGATCTACCCCAACCCCGGCTTCCCGATCTACGAGTCGATGACCAGCTTCGTGGGCGCCACCCCGGTGGCCGCCCCGCTGCGTGAGGAGCGCGGCTTCCGGATGGACGTCGACGAGGTGCGCTCGCTCATCTCGCCCCGCACGCGGTTGATCGTCTTCAACACGCCCCACAACCCGACGGGGTCGGTGCTGACCTCCGACGACATCGGCGCCATCGCCCGAATAGCGGTCGAGCACGACCTGGTCGTCCTGGCCGATGAGATCTACTGCCGCCTCCAGTACGAGGGCGAGTTCGTCTCCATCGCCACCCTGCCCGGCATGGCGGAGCGCACGGTCACCCTCGACGGCTTCAGCAAGACCTACGCGATGACCGGCTGGCGGCTGGGCTACGGGATCGTGCCCGACTGGCTCGCACCCGCCTTCAGCCGCCTGGTTATCAACAGCGTCAGCTGCACCAACGCCTTCGCGCAGGCCGGGGCGGTGGAGGCGCTCACCGGCCCGCAGGACGACGCCGATGCCTACCGGCAGGAGTTCGTGGCGCGTCGCGAGCTGATGGTCGACGGGCTGAACGCGATCGACGGGGTCTCCTGCGTCATGCCGCACGGCGCTTTCTACGCCTTCCCCAACGTGTCGAGCTTCGGCCGCACCAGCGCCGAGATCGCCGACCATCTGCTGTACGACGTCGGCGTCTGCGGCCTGGCCGGGACCGCCTTCGGCCGCCACGGGGAGGGGTACATGCGGCTCAGCTACGCCAACAGCCGGGAGCGGATCACGCGCGCGCTGGAGCTGATGGCCGAGTCGCTGGCGAAGCTGGAGCGGACCGGCGAGCTGGTGACGCAGGCGACCGCGGCGGCGGTCCGCTGATGGAGCCCGCCACCGGAGGGCGACCGCGGGTCTTCGTCACCCGCCCGATCCCCGACGAGGGGCTGTCGGTGGTCCGCGGGCAGACGCAGGTCGACCTGTGGGAGGACGAGCTGCCGCCGTCGCGCGACGAGCTGCTGCGACGGGTGCGCGGCGTCGACGGGTTGCTGTGCCTGCTCACCGAGCGGGTCGACGCGGAGCTGCTCGACGCCGCCGGCCGGCAGCTGAAGGTGGTCAGCAACATGGCGGTCGGCTTCGACAACCTCGACGTGCCGGAGCTGACGCGCCGCCGCATCCCGGCCGGCAACACGCCCGGCGTCCTGACCGAGACGACCGCCGACCTGGCCTTCGCGCTGCTGATGGCCGCCGCCCGACGGATCCCCGAGGGGGTCGATCACGTCCGCCGGGGCCGATGGAAGACCTGGGGGCCGATGCTGCTGCTCGGCGTCGACGTGCACGGCGCGACGCTGGGGATCGTCGGCTTCGGGCGGATCGGGCGCGAGGTGGCGCGGCGCGGCCGCGGCTTCGGGATGCGGATCCTGTACCACGACGTCCACCCCGCCGAGCCCGAGGTCGAGACCGAGCTGGGCGCCGAGCGGGTCGAGATGGACCGGCTGCTGCGCGAGTCCGACTTCATCAGCCTGCACGTCAACCTGACCGACGAGACGCGCCACCTGATCGACGCCGACGCCCTGGCTGCCATGAAGGCCGATGCGGTGCTGGTGAACACGTCTCGCGGCCCGGTGGTGGACCACGACGCGCTGGCCGATGCGCTCCGCCAGCACCGGATCTTCGCCGCCGCCCTCGACGTCACCGAGCCCGAGCCGATCCCCGCCGACCACCCGCTGGTGACGCTCGACAACTGCATCGTGGTGCCCCACATCGCCTCGGCGTCGCGGGTCACGCGCGGCAGGATGGCGGCCATGGCCGCCGAGAATGTCCTTGCCGGGCTGCGCGGGGAACGGCTGCCCAACTGCATCAACGCCGAGGTGTACGGGTAGCGCGGTGCCGTTTCGTCGCCTTGGGCAGCGCCTCCGTGAGCGCCCCTACCGCCACGAGCGTCCGCACCGCCCGTCGCGGCTGCCCAGGCGCCTCACCCCTCCACCCGAGCGGAAGCCGCCGCCGGACCTGACGCTCTTCCTGTACGCGGGGCTGGCGCTGGTGACCGTGCTGCTGATCGTCGCCATCCCGTACCTGGTGATGCTGGTGATCGAGCTGCTGGCGACGTAGCCACCCCCTAGCGTCCGCGCCCGAAGGCGCGCAGCAGCGCCCCGTAGGCGAGCGAGCCGAC
>CAYXZN010000072.1:0-5140 GCA_964469325.1 uncultured Steroidobacteraceae bacterium | reverse complement strand
CCTAGCGTCCGCGCCCGAAGGCGCGCAGCAGCGCCCCGTAGGCGAGCGAGCCGACCACCCCAGCCAGCAGGTCGTTCACCACGTCGAACGTGCCACGCACGTTCCGGTAGCCGAAGAGGCGGTCCGAGTAGAACTCCTGCGCCTCGAGCAGCACGTGGCTCACCTGCGCGGCACCGATCGCTCCCAGCGGGCCCGTCCCCAGCAGCCAGCCGGCGGTGACGGTCGCCGCGCCGGTGCCGTGGGCGTGCGGCAGCAGGTCGAAGTAGAAGTAGCGGTCGTACAGGTCGAAGACGTTGCCGGCCAGGTCGAGCGCGTAGATGGACAGGTGGAGGTTGTCGGTCCAGACCGGGTAGGGGGTCCCGTCGCGGCGAGCGAGGTGGACCGCCGGCACCAGCAGGGTGAGCGGGGTGATCACGAACGCGCCGCGCACCCCGATCCCCTTGCCGGCGAAGCGTGGGTCGCGCGGCCGTCGCCGCGCCTCGACGACGAACGCGGCGAGCAGGGCGCGCAGCAGCAGGTTGACGGCGAGCCCGAGCAGGCGCACGGGCTGAGGGTAGCGTCCCGCGACAGGTCGCGCCGGGTCGCTCCCCGCTCAGACCCTCGCGGTGAGGACCAGGATCCGCTCGCCGTCGAGCTTCACCTTCGGCTGAGGCAGCGGCGGCAGGTCCAGCGGGTAGGCGCGCTCGTCGCCGGGGTACGGCCCCTCCTGCCGCCAGCGGCCGCGGCTGTTGGCGAGCCATCCGCGCAGGTTGAAGCTCGCGCCGTGGCACGGGCAGCGCAGGTCCTGGAACTCGGCGCGGTACTGGAGGCTGCAGCCCAGGTGCGTGCAGGCCGCGGCGAGAGCGCGGATCTCGCCTCCGTCGTTCACCACGAAGCCGTCGAAGGCGGCGGTGCTGAAGCGCATCACCTCGCCCTCGGGCAGCTCGTTCCGCGTCGCCACCTGGACCCACTCGCCCTCGCCGGCGACGAGATCCTCCTCCGGTGGCCAGTAGGGGACCTCGTCCATCACGGCGTCGCGCAGGACGGCCCCGCCGACCAGCCCGGCCGCCAGTCCCGCTGCGGCGCCGAGACCGGTCTGGAGCGCGGCGCGGCGGCTGACCCGCATGCGGAGGATGCCGGGGCGCTCGCCGCGCGCCGGCGTCGCGTCGGTGGCGGCGCGGGGCCTGACCGGCAGCGGCTGGCGGACCGCGGAGATCCCCTCGTCGGCCTGCCGCATCCGGAGCCGGAGCTGCTCCAGGAACGCGGGATCGGGTTCGGCAGCGGCGGCATCGCTGGCGCCACCTGCGCCCGACAGCTCGGCGGCCAGGCGGGCCATCTCCGCCTCGTCGTCGTCGACCACCTCGTCGGGGGAGGGGCGCCCGCTGCCGAGCAGCGCGTCGAGGTAGCGTCCGAACCGCTCTGCGGCCACGGCCTCCTCGGGCGATTGCTGCTCGCCGTCCATCGGCGCGTCGCGGCGCTCATCCATCGGTCGGATCTCCCAGCAGCGCCGCTCGCCGCAGCGCGCGGTACTGGAGCACCTTGGCGTTCCCGTGGCTGACGCCCATCCGTTGGGCCGTCTCGGCCACCGACAGCCGCTCGAGGAAGCGCAGTTCGAGCACCTGGCGGTAGCGATCCGGGAGGTGGCGCAGGAGGGCGTCGATGCGCGCCCGCGCCTTCTCCTCGGACCCGGTGTGGGCGACGGTGGGCGGCTCGCTCGGCTCCCAGCTCGGCGCCAGCCGATCGGGGTCGACGATCGGCAGCCGGTAGAACGCGCGCCAGTAGTCGGCCACTGCGTTCTGGCTCACGCGGTACAGCCAGCTGGCGATCTGCGCGTCGTCACGTCCGGTGTCGAGCTGCTCCACGGCGCGCAGGAAGACCTGGGCGGTGAGGTCCTCGGCATCGGGTCGGTTGCCCACCCGGGCGTAGATGAATCGGTAGATGGCGACCACGTAGGCGTCGTAGATCTCCTCGAACCGGCCGCGCGGGGCGACTCCGTTGCCGGAGGAGCCATCGGTCCGCTCGGGCGTGGGCTCACCCGCGGCGGGGCCGGGGGCGGATCGGTCTTGGGGCCGCTCCATCACCGATCCTACGGTGCCGGTTACGTCCCGGCGCGCGGCCGCAGGGGGGCCAGCAGGGCGGCGACCTCCTCGAGGAACCGGGCATCGGCGTCCGTGAAGGCGCCCGGCTCGTCGCCGTCGACGTCGATCTCGCCGACCACCCCGCCGTCGGCGAAGATCGGCACCACGATCTCGGAGCGGGTGGTCGCGAAGCAGGCGAGGTAGCGGGGGTCGGCGTCCACGTCGGCCACGATCTCGGTGGTCCCCGATGCCGCTGCGGCCCCGCAGATGCCGGTGCCGATCGGGATCCGGGTGTGCTCCGTCGGCTGCGGGCCGACCCACGGCCCGAGCACCAGCTCGTCCCCGTCGACCCAGTAGATGCCGACCCAGTCGTAGTGCGGGAAGCGCTCGCGGAGCTGCTCCACCACTCGCTGTGCGGCGGCCTCGGGGCCCGGCGCGTCGCCCACCGCCTCGCGCAGCTGGTAGAGGAGGTCGCCGTGCTCGACCGGTCGCTCCTCGGCCACCGGGTGGCTCACGTGGCGCCCGCCATCAGGCGGAGGCCCAGCGGGCGGCCCAGCGGTCGACGGTGGCCAGGGCCTGCGCCAGGTCGCGGCCCTTGTCGGTCAGCGAGTACTCGACCCAGGGAGGGACGCTCGACACCATGCGTCGGTCGACCAGCCCCTCGTCCTCGAGCATCTTCAGCCGCGCCGACAGGGTCGCCGAGTTGGCGCCGCCCAGGGTGTCCTGGAGCTCGCAGAAGCGCTGCGTGCGGTCGGAGAGGGCGCGGATGATGCGCAGGACCCACTTCTGCCCGAGGATGGTGAGGGCCGCCGTGGTCGCCGCATCCTGCCGCATCGCCACGGCCCGTCGCTGCGCGCGCGAGCGGGGCGGGGCCGCGACGTGGGATTGGGCGGACAGGCCGGCGTCCATCAGGGCGGTGAGGCTAGCACCGCCCTGAGGGTGGGTCAACCGAGCGCGGGAGCGGTTACTCCACGGTGATGGTCATGTTCATGGCGGGGTGGATCCGGCAGGTGACCGGGTAGGCCCCCGGCTCGTCGAAGGTGAAGCTGCCGCTCTCGCCGGTCGGGAGGTCGATGTCGAACTCCGCTCCATCTGCCGTGTTCCCGTCCGTCCCGTGGGTGGCGGTGTGCGGCGCGGCATCGTCGTTGACGAAGTTGACCGTCGTTCCGGCGGGAATCGTCAGCGAGGTCCCGCCCTCCGGCGACCGGAACGCGAAGCCCTGGAGCGTCACCGTCACCTCGTCGCCGGTCGCATCGCCGTCGTCGTCCTCGGTCGTACTGGGCGTCTCCCCGTCGCCTCCGTCCTCGGTCGGGCTGGGCGTCGTTGCGGCGGGGCTCGAGGTGGGCTCGTCGGTCGGATCGGTCTCGTCGGTGGTGGTCCCGCAGGCGCTCAGCGCGAGCAGGACGGCAAGCGTGATCACGGCCGCGACCCGCCGGAAGACGGATGTCGGGGCCACGGAGGGACGCGGCGATGCGGTGGACGAGCGGGCCGAGGCGGCGGGAGGATGCGGCATGGGACGAGCTCCTGTGGAGGGTGTTCAGGTGCGGATACGGACCCGGTTTCGCCGAGCACCGATGGCGCTCCGCGCAATTTGACGCTCTCCGCCCCAGATCGCATAGTGGCCAGCACCCGCTTGCTCTGAGCTTCAGCTCCCTCATGCCGCAGCGCACCATCTACGTCTCCCCACGAGCCCGGGGCGAGGTGCCGCGTCCTCCCGCGGTCGAGACGCGCGACCTGGCCCGGTTGTTCGGCAGGCATCCCGCCATCGCCGGCGTCTCGCTGCGCGCGGACGTCGGCCGGATGGTGGCGGTGTACGGTCCCAACGGGGCCGGCAAGAGCACCCTCCTGCGGGTGCTGGCGACCGCCCTCCGCCCGTCGTTCGGGCAGGCTCTGGTCGACGGCATCGACGTGGCCACCGAGCCGGAAGCGGTCCGGGCCCGGATCGCGTTCCTGTCCCACGCGGCCGGGCTGTACGACGACCTGACCGCGATCGAGAACCTCCGCTTTGCCGGCCTGCTGCGCGCATTGGAGCCGAAGTCCCTGGCCGCCGCGATCCAGGACGCGCTCGAGCGGGTCGAGCTGACCGGCTCCGCGCACCGGCGGGTGGGAGCCTTCTCGGCGGGGATGCGCCGGCGCCTGGCGCTGGCGCGCCTGCTGCTGGGCCGGCCGTCGCTGATCCTGCTCGACGAGCCCTACGCCAGCCTCGATCCGGCCGGCTCTCAGCTCGTCGACCGGCTGTTGGACGAGTGGCGCGCCGACGGTGCCAGCATCCTGGTCGCCTCCCACGCCGAGGAGCGGCTGGCCGGGCTGGCCGACGCCGGCGTCCGGCTTGGCGGGGGCGTGGTCGCCTCGGTCGAGGGGACCGGCGTGGCCTGGCTGCCCCCCGTCCCCGCCACCTCCCAGCCGGTGCTCACCGCCGCGCCGGCCGCTCCATGGCTCGCGGGGCGGGACCGATGAGCGCCTTCGAGCTGCGGGTCGCCCTGGCCGTCGCCGGCAAGGACGTGCGCGCCGAGCTGCGCGGCCGCCACGCGCTCACCTCGACCCTCTTCTTCGCCGGGCTGGTGCTGATCCTGTTCGGCTTTGCGCTGGGGCCGGACCGCGAGCGGCTGTCGGCGGCAGCCCCCGGCCTGCTCTGGCTCGCCGTGGTCTTCGCCGGCGTGCTGGCAGTCTCCCGACTCCACCTGCTGGAGGCCGATGACGGGGCGCTCGAGCAGCTCGCCCTCTACCCGGTTCCGCGGCGCGCGATCTACGCGGGCAAGGTGCTCGCCGGGACGGGGCTGATGGCGGCGCTGGGGATCGTCCTGCTCGCCCTGGTCGCCCTGCTGTTCGCGGTGGACGTGGTCCCTGCCGCGCCGGTCCTGCTGCTCACCGTGCTGCTGGGCGCGGTCGGGTTCGCCGCCGCGGGGACGTTCTACGCGGCCCTCACCGTCCGCCTCCGCTCCCGCGAGGTGCTGCTGCCGCTCCTGCTGCTGCCGGTGGTCGCCCCGCTGCTGCTGGCCGCGGTCAAGGCCACCGCCGCCGCGCTGGCCGGCGATCCGTTCGGGGAGCTGTGGGCCTGGCTCCAGCTGCTGGTCGCCTTCGAC
>CAYXZN010000071.1:7458-9376 GCA_964469325.1 uncultured Steroidobacteraceae bacterium | reverse complement strand
GCGTCTCTTGCCGGCGCTGGGGAAGTGCTCGTCTCCGGAACGGTGCGCGATCTCGTGGCGGGCTCATTATTCGAGTTCACCGATCGCGGCCCGCAGACGCTCAAGGGCGTACCCGGCAGCTGGCAGGTCTACGCAGTCGCTTCCTGAGGCAAGCGCAGTGAGAGACCCGCGATGGCCATCTTCGGCCCGGGCATCTTCCCGCTCTTCATCGCCATGCTCGCGACGAGCTACCCGCAGGGGACCGCTGGGCGTGGTTCGTCGCGTGGGCGTACGCAGGAGTCATCTTGGGAGCAGCGGCGTCTTGCCTGCGGGATCAGCGAACCAGGCGATGTCGCAGTCCGAAAGCTCGGGCATGCTTGTGGTCAGCCGTCGGCCGGCCGGGCCGACAGTTCAGAGGTGATACGGACGGCAAATTCGACCGCCTCGTCGACGGTCATCGCCGCGCCTGCGTCCCACGATCGCTGGGTGTCGGCGTCGCCTGTCGGACGGGCGAGCGGCGGGAGGCCGAAATGCTTTACGACGGACTCGTCCCATGCAAACCCCGTAGCGGTTAGATAGGGAAACGCCAGGGAGGTGGAGGTGCTCCCGCAGCTGAGACTAGTCGCCGACCAGTCGGTGAGCGCCACCAGCCCCGCTCGTCTGTGGTCCGACCGACCCGGCCCCGCCGGGTCACGCCACGAGCCAGGCCCGATACCCTGCCTCGTACGCGACGGCCATCGCCCGATCGCGGTCGACCCCGGCCAGTAGCGTCGCCGCGAGATCAAGATCCTTCCGCGAGCGGTCCAGCCAGCTCGCCACGCGTCGCGCGTCCGGACGATTCTCCTCGAGCAGGGTAGCCCGGCCCTCCGGCCCGGTCAGACTAGTCGCCGACCAGTCGGCGAGCGCCGACAGGCCCGCTCGTCGGTGGTCCGACGGTGTAAGAAGGAAGGCCGATGAAGGAAGGCCGATGAAGGCGATCGTCCGAGACCGGTACGGCTCACCCGATCTCTTCAGGCTCGACGAGCTCGACCGCCCGCAGGTCGCCGATGACGCCGTCCTGGTGCGCGTGCGTGCCACGTCGATCAACGCGTACGACTGGCACATGCTGCGCGGCAAGCCGTACATCGCTCGGCTGGGGGAGGGGCTGCGCAGGCCGAAGACGCGGGTGCTGGGCCTGGACGTGGCCGGCGTGGTCGAGGCGGTCGGCGCCAACGTCACCCACCTGGCCCCCGGCGACAGCGTGTACGGCGTCCGTTCGGGCGCCTTCGCCGAGTACGTGAGCGGTCGCAACTTCGTGCCGATGCCCGCCGGCCTCACCTTCGAGCAGGCGGCCGCGGTCCCCGTCGCCGGGCAGACCGCGCTCCAGGCGGTCCGCGACAAGGGGCAGGTGCAGCCCGGCCAGCGGGTCCTCGTCAACGGCGCCGGCGGAGGGGTGGGGAGCCTGGCGGTGCAGATCGCGCGGGCCTTCGGCGGGGTGGTAACGGCGGTGACCCGCGGCGCCAACGTGGAGATGGTCCGGTCGCTGGGCGCGGACGAGGTCGTCGACTACGAGCGCGAGGATTTCACCCGCGGCGGGCAGCGCTACGACGTGATCCTCGACGCCGGCGGCAACCGGTCACTCTCCGCGCTGCGGCGGGTGCTGGAGCCGGTCGGGCGGCTGGTGCTGATCGCGCCCGCGCCGGGGCAGTGGGTGGGCCCGATCGCCCGCATCGTGGGGGCGGTGGTCACCTCGCGCCTCTCCAGCCGGAGCGTCCTGCCGTTCCTGTCGTGGGTCAGCACGGACGACCTGCTCGTGCTGAAGGAGCTGATCGAGTCTGGCAAGGTGAGGCCCGTCGTCGACCGGACCTACTCCTTCGAGGAGATCCCCGAGGCGGTCCGCCACGTGGAGAGCGGCCGCGCCCAGGGAAAGGTGGTCATCATCGTCTGAGCGCCGGCCGGC
>CAYXZN010000071.1:0-7358 GCA_964469325.1 uncultured Steroidobacteraceae bacterium | reverse complement strand
GACTACTGCCCGTACAGGTTCGGCTGCTCGATCACGATCCGCGGCTGCGTCATCGGCCCGCCCAGCGGATAGTCGAGAATCGGGATCTGCATCCCGGCCAGCTTGAGCCCGCCCCCGATCATAGCCAGCACCAGGAGGAATCCGACCAGCAGCTTCATGCCCGACCAGCCTACGCCGCCACCGCAAGCCGCCCCGCCCCGGCGCGGGCACGCCCGAATCGCGCGCCGAACGAGGCAGGCGGCGGGTTGGCGACTCACCGTGATCCGGGGCATCACCGGCCGCGAGAGGCGCCAACTCAATATTCTGGTTAGTGGTAACGCGCTTGAGGCCGGCGATCGACCCGGATCTGAGGCTCGAGCAGATCCCCGACGCCTTGCGTTACCTGGAGTCCGGGCAGGGGCGCGTGGCAAGGTGGTGAGTACTATCTGATCCACGACCCGGACGATCCCGCTCGTGGAGCGGCTGGCGCGCCACCTGTACGATAGATCGGCGCCTGGACGCGCAGCGTCGGGAACGGTACACCTCCCGACAGCTGCTCACCGGATGGGCAGCACGGGGTACCACGTCGATTCTCGGCTGAGACATTGACCCCGCCGAGACGGTACTCGAGAACCGGGATTTGGCATCCCGCCGAGGTTCAGCGGGGCTGCGATCACGGTCAGCAGCAGCAGGAAGGCCGCGAGCAGCTTTATGCCCAAGCAGCTCTATGTACGTACAGCCTAATCTTCGGCGACGACCGCGACGCCGCATGGGGCGGGCGGTGACGGCGGTGATGGCCGTTCTGACGTTCGCCGTGCTCGCCCTCACGGGCTATGTACTGGGCAATCTGATTCCGAGCGAGCTGGAGCTGGGGCACGTGCCGCGAGCGCACGGTCCGCCCGTGCCGGCCGGGTCCGCCTCTCCGCAGGCCGACACCGTCATCCTGGTCGGCGCCGGGGACATCGCCGAGTGCGGCTCGCAGATGGACGATCGGACCGCGGAGCTGGTCGATCAGGTGCTGCGATCCGCCGAGGGGCCGGCCTACGTCTTCGCGGCCGGGGACAACGTCCGCAGTGGGACGCTCCGCGACTATCTGCGCTGTTTCGACCCCTCGTGGGGCCGCTTCCTGGACCACACCATAGCCGTACCCGGCAACCACGACTACCGCTTCGGCAGCCTGGACGACTACCGCGCGTACTTCGGGGGGGCCGCCGGCGACCCATCCACGACGTGGTACAACTTGGAGATCGGGAGCTGGCAGGTGCTCGCCCTCGACACCGAGTGCCCTCGAGACGGCGGTTGCGGCGTCGACGCTGCCCAGACCCAGTGGCTTGCGGACCAGCTGGCCTCGGATCACCACTGCTCCCTGGCGATCATGCATCGCGCCCGATTCAGCTCCGGCGGGTACGGGAGCTCCGCGGACCTCAACGCCATCTGGCGCCTCCTCGCGAACGCCGGCGTCGAGGTCGTCCTGTCCGGCCACGATCATGATTACGAACGCTTCGCGCCAATGGATGCGAGTGGAGCCCCCGATGACGCCGGGGTCCGTCAGTTCGTGGTGGGCACCGGTGGCGCCGAGCTCGGCCGGTTCCGCCAGGCCCAGCTCCAGAGTGAGGTGCGCCTCGCCTCGCACGGGGTAATGCGGCTGGACCTCCTTCCGGCCACCTATCGCTGGGAGTTCCTGGGCATCGACGGCGGGCAGGTCCTTGACTCCGGGTCCGGTGACTGCCACGAGTAAGTCTGCCGGTCGTCGGACTCGGGTGACTCACAGTCGGCGGGTGAGGCTGTGGGCGGTGTTGCTTGGGTTCGTGGTGATCGTTCTGTCGCTGGTGGCATTTCAGCCGTTCCCCAGCGAGGTGGAGCTGCGGCATCTCCCGAGGGCCCTAGACCCGCCGGTGCCCGCCGGTCAGGGCGCCCCAGAAGAGGGATCGGTCAGGCTGGTCGGGGCGGGCGACATCGCGGTGTGCGGTGGCAACGGGGACGAGGCCACTGCGGCGCTGGTCGAGGCGCTGTTGGCGTCCGCCGACGGGGCGGCGTACGCCTTCACCACTGGCGACAACGCGTATCCCGACGGCAGGCTCCGTCACTACCTGAGTTGCTACGAGCCATCGTGGGGCAGGTTCCTGGATCACACCATCGTCACGCCGGGAAACCACGACTACCGCTTCGGCAACCTGGACGGCTACTGGACCTACTTCGGCGGCGCCGCCGGAGACCGATTTACGACGTGGTACAGCCGGGAGATCGGCGACTGGCAGCTGCTGGTGCTCGACACGATGTGCCGGGAGGTGGACGGCTGCGGCCCCGGATCACCACAGGCCGAGTGGCTGACGGCCGAGCTGGCCCTCGGTTTCGACTGCACGCTGGCGCTCATGCATCGGCCCCGATACAGCTCCGGCAGCGGCCACGGCAGCCAGCCGGAGGTTTCCACCTTCTGGCGCCTGCTGGCCGATGCCGGTGCCGAACTCGTTGTTTCCGGCCACGACCACAACTACGAGCGCTTCGTGCCGCTGGATGCGGAGGGCCAGGCTGCTCCCTCCGGCGCCGGGATTCGGCAGTTCGTAGTGGGTACCGGTGGTGCCGGCTTCTATGATTTCCGCTCGCCGATGCCGAACAGCGAGGTGCGCATCGGCCGTACCCACGGCGTGCTGTCCCTGGAGCTTGGGCGCGGTTCGTACGAGTGGGAGTTCCTGCCGGTGGCCGGCGGCGCGCCGCTCGACTCCGGCTCCGGCGAGTGCCACTAGCCGTACCCGTCGCAGCTCCGCGACTTTGACTAATGCGCCCACCGGACGCATGTGACAGGTCGCGGTCACGTCGCGCAAGGTCGCCACGCTCCGGCCCCGCCGACGCCGCCTCCACGGCGCTTGACGCGTTACTCTTCCTACAGGCCCTCCCGGCCCCGCGCTCGGCAGCTCCTCGTTCGGGAGCCGCGCGCGGCTTCCAGCGCAGCATTCAGCTTCCCGGAGATCGGATCGGCATGTCAGCTGCACCCGGCGGCTGGGGGGAAACGATGCCGAGTCGAATCGCAACCGTCCGTGGCTGGCCGCCCGGGGGGTGGCCGCTCCGGGACGTCGCGCTGCTGGCCGCCCTGCCGCTGCTGGTCGCCGTGCAGGCGGCGGTGGCCATCGGCGAGGGGATGGCGCGGCTGTGGGGCTACGACTTCCGGGCCTACTGGCTGGCCGGCCGGCGGCTGGAAGACGGGGCCGCCCTCTACGGCGCGCCCGAGTTCACCCGAGGCGTGGGCGACCCCAACGCGTTCCTCTACCCGCCCGTGGTCGCCGTCCCGTTCGCGCCCTTCGCTGAGCTGCCCTTCCTGCCCGGCACACTGGTCTGGATGGTGGTCAACACCGCCGCGCTGGGGCTGGGGGCGCTGCTGTGCGTGGCAATCGCCACCCGGCTGCGGGCGGAGCGGCCGGGTCGGACCAGCATCCTCATCGGCCTCAATCTGGTGGTGCTGAGCCTGGCGCCGTTCGAGGCGGTGGCGGTGGGGAACATCGCCGGGCTGATGTTCGCCGCGTACGCCGCGGTGCTGTGGGCGCTGCTGTCCGGCCGCCCGGTGCTGGCCGCCGCCGCGACCGCGTTTGTGGTGCTGGTCAAGCTCTACCCCGGAGCGCTGGTGGGCTGGCTGCTGCTGCGGGGGCGCCGGCACAGCCTGGTCGCGCTCGGTGCCGCCGCGCTGGTGGTGGCGGTGGTCGGCGTCAGCCTCCTCTGGCCGCCGATGCGCGAGGCCTGGCTCGTCTACCCGGAGTTCGTGCGCTTCCTGGTCAGCTCCGGCGTCAGCGACCCGTACAACCAGGCGCTGGCGAGCGTGGTCGAGGCGCGCCTGGGGCCCGATGCCGCCATGGTCGTCCACGTCCCCCTGGCCGTGGGCGCGGTGGCCGCCACGGTGGTCGCGGCCCGACGCGGGTCCCTGGCCGGCGGCTTCCTGGTCGCCAGCGCCGCCTCGCTGCTGGTCGCCCCCTCGCTCTGGCGCCACAGCCTGCTCTTCCTGGTGCCCGGCCTGGTGGCGGTGGCCGCCGCGGACGCGGTCGACCGCCGGCTGCTGGCCGCCTGCGTGAGCCTGCTCGTGGCGGGCGGGCTCTTCCATGCGCCGATCCCCACCACCGCCGGCGTCATCCTCACTCTGCTCGTCGGCCTGGCCGCGTCCCTTGCCTCTCCCCGTGCCCGCCGACCAGTCGCCGACTAGTCGGCCGGCGCCACAGACCGGGCCGAGGCGTCGCTGGCGCCACAGACCGCCCCCTACTCCCCGCGCAGCGACTCCGCCACGCTCCGGGCAATCAGCTCGTGGCCCGCGTTGTTGGTGTGGATGTCGTCGGACAGGATGTGGGTGAGCTCCGGGCCACGCCCCGCGAAGTCGTCGAAGATGTCGACCGCCACCGCCCCCATCTCCTCGCCGATGCACGCGATCAGGTCGTTCATGCCCCACGCCCCCGGCTGGGCGACCGCGGCGCAGTCCACGCGCCCGTCCACCCCGACCAGCGCCCGGTCCCCGGGAAGCTCCCTGGGGTCGCCGGTGCCGGAGAACGGGTTGTAGTAGGTCAGCGTCACCACCTGCACCTCGCGGCCGCTCGCCCCGACCGCCGCAGCCAGCTCCCCCATGATCCGCCGGTAGTTCTCCTCGAACGCGGCCAGCGTCGCGTCCACCAGCCGCTGGCACTCCACGCCGTCCGGCGCGGCCGAGCACTCCGCCGTTCCCAGCAGCCGCAGCAGGTCGTTCCCGCCGATGTCCAGCGTCACCAGCCCAACCCCCGGGTCCGAGTCGCGGATGGCGCGGACAGCTCTCCCCAGCTGGCCGCCGCTGATGAACGACCCGCTCGTCTCGCCGTTGATGGCCAGGTTCACCAGGTCCGCCATCCGCACTCCGGCCAGCGGTCCTGCCTCGGGCGGCTCGTCGCGGAGATCGGCGTACAGACGGTGCACGTAGCCTCCGCCGCCGGCGCGGGTCGACCCCGCGCCCACCGCCTGTGAGTCGCCCAGCGCGAGGTAGGTGGCGTCAACGCTGGACCGCGGCGCCGCCGACGGCGTCGGCGAGGGTGACGGCGACGGCGCGGCAGTGGCGGTGGGCGAGGGCGAGGCGGTCCGCATCGGCGTCGACATCGGCGAGGCAGAAGGAGTCAAGGGTGCATCGGCGGCCGATGCGCAGGCGGTCATGGCCAGCGCCATCAGCAGCATCGAAGCCAGCGGTGGTCGGGTGAGCGCCTGCACGGTCCCCCTCGGGCAGCGGAGGGTTGCACGCTACCACCTCTCACGGGTTACCCTCCGCGCAGTGACCGAGCTTCCCCAATCGAGTGTGCCCATGGGCGCGCTGCGTATCGGCGTCCGTCGCCTGCTGTTCGGCTACCTGGCGCTGGTGATCGGCCTGTCGTTGGTGAACGGCGGGCTGTCGGCCGATGCGCTGATCTTCATCGGCCTGGCGGTGGTGCTGGCGGGCGTGGTGAGCACGCGCCTGGCGAGCGGCTGGCTGTCGGTGGTGGTCATCTTCGTGGCGTGGGAGACGATGCGCGGCGTCGCGGCCACCTTCGGCAACGCGGTGGTGGTGAAGCCGATCGTGGAGGCGGAGCGCGCCCTGGCCTTCGGGATCGTGCCCGCTGTCGAGCTTCAGGCCCTCTTCCACGCCCCCGGGGAGCTGAACGCGCTGGACCTGGGGATGACCCTGGTCTACGCCCTGCTGGCCGCGGCGCCGGTGATCGTGGGCGTGGCGCTGTGGCGTCACGCGCGGCCGCTCTTCCTGCGCTTCGTGCTGGCGCTGCTGGCGGTGTCGCTGATCCAGTTCGGCTTCGCGTTGCTGGTGCCGGTGGCCCCTCCCCGGTTCGCGGCCGCGTACGGCGTCCCGCTGGCCGTGGAGGACATCATGGGGCTGGCCTGGGCCCAGCTCGGGGCGTGGGGAACGTGGCTCTACACGCACGCCATCGGCAATCCGCTGGCCGCCTTCCCCTCGCTCCACGCCGCGTACCCCATCCTGACCCTGCTCGCCGCTCGCGAGGTGTGGCCGCGCGGGTCGTGGCTGCTCGCCGGCTGGGCGCTGCTGGTCTTCGTGTCCGTCCTGTACCTGGGCCACCACTACCTGGTCGACGTCTACGCCGGCATCGCCTTGGCCCTGGTGGTCCACTGGCTGGTGCGCCGATGGTGGGAGCGCACCACCTCGCCCGTCCCCGACGAGATCCCCGAGCGCCTGGCGCCCCCCGCCACCGCCTGACGCGCCGCCCGCTTTGACGGATAAAGCACCCCTGCCTACGATCGAGCCGATGCTCCGTCCCACCGACCCGGCCGCGCCGCCGCTCGACCACGAGGCGGCCATCGCATCGGCGCCCTACCTGCGCCATCGGCGCACCCACCGGTCCCGAAGCCACCCCCGGCCAAGGCTGCTCCAGCTGCTGGCGACCGGGTCGAGCGGCGGCGCGCAGGAGAGCTACGCGGCGCTGCTGCTGCGGATCGACCGCGCCCGGTACGAGGTCCGCGCTCTGAGCCTCACCGCGGGTGCCGCCGTGCATCGGCTCAGGAGGCTGGGGATCGAGGTGGACGTCATCGAAGAGGCGGATGACCAGGCCGCCACGGACGCCCTCACCCGCTACCTGCGGCGCCACGAGATCGACCTCGTCCACGCCCACATGTACCGCGCAGAGGTGGTCGGCATCCGGGCCGCGGCCGCGGCGGGCACGCCCGTCATCCTGGCCACGATCCACTCCAGCCGGGTCCGCTCCCCGGAGGACGTGGAGCTCCTCGCCGGCCTCTCCCCGCTGGTCGACCGGCTGATCGTCCCGTCGGAGGCGATCGCGCGGAAGGTCGCCCGCGAGGGACGCGGCGGAACGCCGTACGAGGTGATCCCCAACGGCATCGACCTCGACCGCTTCGCGCTCCCCTCCGCCCCTGGCCGCCTCCGCTCCCAGCTCGGCATCCCCGCCGATGCGCTGCTCACCGGTGTCGTCGCCCGCCTCGAGCCAGAGAAGGGGCACCGATACCTCGTCGCCGCCATGCCCGACATCGCCGCCCGAGCCCCCGACGTCTGGCTGCTGCTGGTCGGCGAGGGGTCGCAGGAGGGGGAGCTTCGGGCGCAGGTCACCGATCTGCCGCCCGACGTCCGGCGGCGGGTCGTCTTCGCCGGTCGTCGCGACGACGTCTCCGCGCTGACCGCGGAGCTGGACGTGGCCGTCATGCCCAGCCTGCGCGAGGCGCAGGGGATCGCCATCCTGGAGGCGATGGCTCGCGCGCGTCCCGTGGTCGCCTGCGCCGTGGGCGGCATCCCCGAGGTGCTGACCGATGGCGTGGACGGCATCCTCGTCCCCCCGCGCGACCCGTCGGCCCTGGCCGATGCGATCGTCTCCCTGGCCGGCGACCCCTCCCGCCGGCTGCGCCTGGGAGCCGCCGCGCGCGCCACGGTC
>CAYXZN010000070.1:0-9467 GCA_964469325.1 uncultured Steroidobacteraceae bacterium | reverse complement strand
GGGGAGCCGGCCGAGGCGCTGCGGGCGGTGGGCGAGGATCCCGACGCGATCGACTTCGTGGTCGTCAGCCACCTCCACTACGACCACGCCGGCGGCATGCTGGGCGCCGACCGGCGGCCGGCGTTCCGGCGCGCCAGGTACATCGTGCAGCGCGACGAGGTCGAGGCGGCCCGGGGCGACGAGCTGCGGCTGAAGGGGCTGATGGAGGTGGACCAGCTGGAGGGGGTGCAGGCCGCCGGTCAGCTGGCCGCCGTGCACGGTGAGGTGGAGCTGGTGCGCGGTGTGTCGGTGATCCGCACCGGGGGCCACACGCGGGGCTCGCAGGGGGTGCTGATCGGGGCTCCGGGCGGCGGCCGGGCCGACGACCCGCAGGAGCGGGCCGTCTTCTTCGGCGACCTGGTTCCGACCCGCTGGCAGCTGCCGGTGCGCTGGGTGAGCGCCTACGACGACTACCCCATCGAGGCGGTCGAGGTGCGCAACGAGCTGCTGGGTCGCGCCGCCGACGAGGGCTGGTGGTGCTACTTCACCCACGATCCGGGGCCGCTCCCCATCCGGATCGAGCGGACCGAGAAGGGAATCCGGCCCACCGGGTGAGCATCTGACGATTCGTTGCTATCATCGAGCCGGTCCGACGGCCGGCACCCGCCGGCTTCCCGAACAGCTCCCGAACCCAAGAGGAACGAAGTCGAACTGATGCTGCCTGTCATGCGAAATCCGTTCCGGCTCCTGGCCGCGGCCGGGCTGGCCGCCCTCCTGGCCGCCTGCCAGTCGGCGCCGGCGGCGACGCCCGCCGATCCGGGCGCCGCCTGCGTGGAAGCGGTCGACGGCGTGGTCGAGATGAGCGCTGACAACCTCGAGTTCAGCACCGACTGCATCCGCGTGCCGGCCGACGAGCCGTTCACGATCGAGTTCACCAACCTGGAGGACCAGCCTCACAACGTGCAGGTCTTCCGCGACGAGTCCAAGAACGAGGAGCTGGTCCGCGGCGAGATCATCACCGGGCCGAACGCGACCGACACGATCGAGGTCCAGGCCCTGCCCGCGGGCGAGTACTACTTCGACTGCCTGGTCCATCCCGAGATGAACGGGTCGATCATCGCCGAGTGACCTGGGGCGGGCCGAGCAGCTCGCCGAGCAGCGTCAGCATCTGCTCCGGGGTCAGCGGACCGATCACCTCGCGCACCACGGTCCCCTCGCCGTCCACGAAGTAGTGGCGCGGCAGCCCGTCCACGCCGTGGCGCCAGCGGTCGAACGCCTCGAGCCGCGGGTCGAGCAGGATCGGGTAGCGGACGCCGAGGCGAGCCACGAAGTCGCGGACCGCGGCCGGGTCCTCTCCCCAGTTGACGCCCAGCACCACGAGCCGGTCACCGTACAGCTCGGTGAGGCGCTGCATGGCGGGCATCTCGGTCCGGCACGGCTCGCAGCTCACGGCCCAGAAGTTGACCCACGCCAGCCGGCCCCGCGCGTCCGCGAGGTCGGCCCGCCCGCCGGAGAGCAGCTCGCCCGCCAGGGCGGGAGCCGGACGGCCGACCAGGCTTCCGCCACGCCGGTCGGCAGGCGCGGAGGCGAGGGGCACGAGAGCGAGGGCCACCAGCCCGACCGCGACCGCCATCACGGCGGCGCCGGCCAGCAGGTTCCACTGGCGCCGGGGAGTCATCGGCCCAGAACCTCGTCGGCGAGCGTCCGGAGCTCCGGCCCGCTGATCGGCACCTCCAGGCGGTCCACGCCGTCGACGGCGATCACCGGGATCCGGTGCCCGTAGCGCAAGAGCAGCTCGTCGTCACCCTCGATGTCGGTCTGCGTGTAGCGGTGCGGTCCCAGCATCTCGTCCATCAGGACGCGCGCCTCCTCGCAGAGGTGGCAGCCGGCGCGCTGGTAGAGGACGACTCGCGGCTGGCTGGACGGCATGCGGCCGATGATAGGGCCGGTCCGCATCGGCTCGTCGGGTGCCGGCCTGCGCTACCATGGAATGACGCCCCGCCCCCGTAGCTCAGTGGACAGAGCGCCGCCGTCCTAAGGCGGGCGTCGGGGGTTCGAATCCCTCCGGGGGCACCAGCACCTCTCCTTCCGCAACCGCGCTGGCGTCCGAGGCGGTCTCGGACAGGGTCCGTACCTGCAGCAGGGGGTGAAGATGGACTGGCTCTTCCGGCGCCGCGACCGGCCACCCCCGTCGGGTGATCGTGAGCCCCAGCTGGAACCGATCCGCGTCTACGCGCGTGACCTGGAGGTCGCGGGATGGGTCACCCCCTCCGGGCAGCGCATCACTGACCTGCTGGCCCGCGGCGACGAGCTCGCCTTCCTCCCCGAGGGCGCCGATGCCGGCGACCCGGGCAGCTGGCTGACCATCATCTCGTCCAGCGTGCTGGTCGTCGTCCCGCCGCCCCACGTGAGCCCGCCGGAGAAGCGCCTCCACCGCCAGCAGCAGCGGGTGGCGGTCCGCGTCGGCCCCTACCTGGTCGTCGGCACGGCCCACCTGCGGCCGGGGTTCGAGCACGACCTTTACCTTCGCAGCACCCAGCCGTTCCTCCCCCTCACCGATGCCACCGTGTCCGGCGAGCAGCTGCCGGGCGAGGTGCACCACGACGTGGTGATCATCAACCTCGCCGAGGCCGAGGAGTTCCGCGAGCTGTAGCGGCCAGCTCGGCAGGAAGCGGTTGGCCGCTACCTTGCATGGCACCACCGCATGGGTGAATTTCGTTCCGGGGGTGCCGGCTCGGCGATCGCGGTGCTCACCGTCGCATGGCTGGTCGCCTCCGGCGCCGTGGTCGCGATGAACATGTCCGGCGCCGAGCCGAGGGCTCCGGTGGCCGAGGGCGAGGCGACGCCCGCCGCGGAGCAGAGCGCTGAGCCCATGCCCGCCCCGACGCCCGCTCCGCTCCCCGCCAATCTCGTCTTTGCATCCGCGTTCGATGGGGAGACCGGCATGCCGATCGGCCCGGCGCTGAACTTCTCCGCGGACTCGTCGGTTGCCTTTGCCGCCTGGGTGGGCGTACCGGTCGCGGTGGGGGAAGTCCAGCTGAACCTCGCTCGCCTCCCGCTGAACGGGAGCGAGCCGGGGGTGGTCTGGGAGCGCGAGCCGCAGCAGGTCGATCCGGACCGGCCGTTCGTCGCCGGCGAGCTGCCCGCTCGGGCGATCGCCGACGAGCACGGAACCGGCACCTACCGGCTCGAGGTGTTCCGGGGCGAGGAGCGGCTGGCGGTCGGAGCGTTCCAGATCGAGGCCGCCGCGCCCCAGCAGATCGTCATCTTCGCCGAGCCGCGGACGGTGGGCCTCGCCGGGGGCACACATACGGGCGTGCGGTTCAACGAGGCGGGCGAGGTTACGGCCGAGCTGGCGCGCACGCTGGAGCGAGGCTCCTGGGCCCACGCCCGAGCCCGCGCCGTCTTCGGGTCACAGCCGTATTTGCTCATCGATGACGGGATCTGGGCCGGCTACTGGCTGCCGGTCTCCGGCTCGGTGCAGCTGTCCTCGCCTCAATCGTCGTCCTAGCCGCGCCCTCTACAATCGGCCTTCGGGGGCTGCGGACCGAGGAGATCGAACATGCGCAGCTGGGCGGGACCGCCCCTGGTCGCCGAGGCGGTCGGCACGTTCCTCTTCTTTTTCGTGGGCGCCGGGGCGGTGGTGGTGAACGACCTGTCCGGCGGCGCGGTGGGGCTGGTCGGAATCGCGCTGGCGCACGGCCTCGCGCTGGCGGTGATGGTGTCGGCGCTGGGAGCGGTGTCGGGCGGTCACTTCAACCCGGCGGTGACGTTCGGGGCGTGGATCGCCGGCAAGATCGAGCCGCTGCGGGCGCTCCTCTACGTTGCCGCCCAGCTGGTCGGGGGGCTGGCGGCGGGCCTGGCGCTGCGGGCCCTGCTGCCGCAGGAGGCCTGGCAGCCATCCGCGATCGGTACGCCGGCCCTGGGCGAAGGGATCTCGCCCCTGGCGGGAATCGGCATCGAGGCGGTGCTGACGGTGGTGCTGGTGCTGACCGTCTTCGGTACGGCGATCGACCCTCGCGCGCCGCGCCTGGGCGGGATGGCCATCGGCCTGGCGGTGGCGGCCGACATCCTGATGGGCGGTCCGCTGACCGGGGCCGCCATGAACCCGGCTCGCTGGTTTGGCCCGGCGGTCGCCTCCGGCCAGCTCGCCGACTGGTACGTGTGGTGGATCGGCCCGCTCATCGGAGGCGCCCTGGCGGCCGTCATCTACCGCTTCTCGCTGGCCGGCGAGGCCGCGCCGGCGGTGACGCCAGGTACCCCGGAGGGACGCGCCTGAGACGCCGATCGCCCGAGCGGGGCCCGGGCGATCGGGTCGTGCCGGTCGGGGCGGGGCGCTAGGCGGTCGCCGCGGCCGCGGTTCGGCGCGGGTGCGCGCCCTCAGCGAACTCCTCGATCATCTTCCGGTTGAAGGCCGGGATGTCGTCCGGGCGACGGCTGGTGACCAGCCCCTGGTCGGTCACCACCTCCTCGTCGACCCACTCCCCGCCGGCGTTGCGGATGTCGGTCCGCAGCGACGGGTAGCTGGTCAGGCGCCGTCCGCGTACCACGTCCGCCTCGACCAGGATCCACGGCGCGTGGCAGATGGCCGCGATCGGCTTGTTGGCCTCGAACATGGCGCGCACGAAGCGAACGGCCCGCTCGTCCATCCGGAGCTTGTCCGGGTTCAGGGCGCCGCCCGGCAGCAGCAGGGCATCGAAGTCCTCGGCCGAGGCCCGGTCGAGCGGGACGTCGACCGGGAAGGTGTCGCCCTTCTGGGTGTGGTTCACACCCTGCACCCGCTCACCGGCGGGCGACACGATGCGAACCGTCGCGCCCTCGTCGCGCAGGGCCTTCATCGGCTCGGTCAGCTCCACCTGCTCGAAGCTGTCGTGCATGAGGGCCGCCACTCGGAGTCCGTCCAGTCTGGCCATGAGGTTCCCCCTTGGTGCGTGTGGTGAACTCGGGTCCGCTCGGACCGACCACTCATGGCCGCAGGCCCCATGCCATCGGGAGGCTAGAGGACGAAGGTGAACAGGCTGGCCAGGCGGGCGAAGACGTTGAGGTAGATCAGCACGCCGATCCCCACGATGAAGATCCCCGACACGACCTGCACCGTCCGGTGGTGTCGCCGCAGGAAGGCGACCAACGCGGTGAGCTGTGGCAGCCCCAGCGCGGCGGCCAGGAACGGGACCGCCAGCCCGGCCGAGTAGGCGGTCAGCAGCAGCGCCGCCACGCCGGCCTGCTGGGTGGAGGCGCCCATGGTCAGGATGGCGCCCAGCACCGGGCCGATGCACGGGGTCCAGCCGACGGCCACCAGCGCCCCGAGCGCCAGCGAGCGGAGGTTGCGTCCGGCGGGCAGCAGCTCGCTCGGCGGGGCCAGCCGGAAGCGGTCGAGCACCGGTCCGGCCACGCCGGTGGCCAGCACGCCCAGGGCGATTACCGCCACGCCGGCCGCCTGGCGGACCGGCTCCACCTGGAACAGCGCGCCGCCCAGCAGCCCGGCCGACGTCCCGAGCAGCACGAACACGGCGCTGAAGCCGGCCACGAACAGCAGGGCCTGGCCGACCACCGGCTGGCGCACGAGCCCGGCGAGCCCCGGCCCTGCGCCACTGCCGGGCGTGGCCGAGGGCCCGGCTGCCGCCGCCTGCCCGAGGAAGGCGAGGTAGACCGGCAGGAGCGCGAGGACGCACGGCGACGCGAACGAGACGACCCCGGCGGCAAAGGCGAGCGCGAGGCTGACGTCCATTGGGTCAGGGGCCGCCGAGCGCCTCGACGGGGATCCCCGGGTCGACAACCATGGGCTGGGCGATGATCCACAACGACAGAACGGTGTACGCGACCATCAGGGCCACTAGCGGGACGCCGGCCAGCACCGCCTTGCCCGGAGCGTCGCGCAGCGCCAGGCGGTGCGCCAGGACCACGGCCGCGATGTGCCCGCCCACGATCGCCGCCACGCTGACGTACCAGACCACCGCGCTGGGGATCCACGACAGGCTCGGCGGCACCGCCGCGATGGGGTCGACGACCAGGCTCGGCAGCCAGACCGCGGTCTGGATCACCAGCGTGAGGTAGTGGGCGATCAGGTAGCCGCCGGCGATCGGCAGCAGGGTGGAGGCGTAGGTGCCGACCACCTCGCCCATCGGCGCGTTGGGACCCGGCCGATCCTCCATCGATCGCGTCAGCGAGGTGGCCAGGGCGAACGCGCCCATGAACAGCAGCCAGCCGGCGACGATGCCAATGGTGTCGGCCGCGACCAGCACGTCGAGGCGCGGGCCGAGCTGGTCGATGAAGAAGGTGAGGACCCAGCCCCAGCCGATCGTCTCCTGGAACCCGTCGAAGCTGACCCCGGCCAGGGCGAGCAGGATCAGAGCGGCGTCCGACCAGCCCGCTCGCCGGACGTCGGTCAGTCCGGCCACCGGCGGGCGCAGCTCCAGGCGGAGTTCGCCGGGGTCCGCGGCGGCGACGCACTCGGGGCAGTCGATGCATCGCTCGCTCGAGCAACCCTCGGCACAGTCGACGCACACGTCCGGGTCCGCCACCCGACGGCCGATGGGTCCCACCCGGCCGAACCAGCCGAACAGCACCTCCAGCAGCTCCCCGTTGCGCAGCCACGCCACGCGCCCGAAGAGCGCCATGCCGGCCAGCGTGAGCAGGGTATACGAAGAGAGCAGCCAGGCCGTGGTGGTGCCCTGGTTGGCGCCGGGGAAGGCGAGCTCGAACCACAGCGCGACCAGCAGCAGCGCGACGGCCGGCCAGCGCTGGAGCCCCGCGGGGTAGGCGAAGCCAGCGTCCAGTCGGTCGCGCCCCAGCCGGCGCGCGAGCGCCTCGAGCAGCGAGAAGATGGTCCGGAACGGGCTGAGCGCGGGCCACGGGTTGCCGAGCAGCACCGCGACGATCGGCACGCCCACCCAGATGGCGCTCCAGAAGAGAACCGCGGGCAGGATGGTGACGTCGCCGATGACGAAGCCGGCCACGATGGCGCCCAGCCACCAGACCAGGCCGATCGCCGACAGCACGACCGAGCCGACACGGCTGAGGAGCCGGCTCAGGTCCACGCGCGGGTAGCGGGGAACGGACCCCGGCGGCGACACGACCAGCGCCGACACCACGAACGAGGCGGCCACCGCGGCGCCGGCGGCCCACAGGTAGAGCCCGAGCGGGACGGGGAGCTGGTAGACCGCGTCGATGGCGTGCGCGGCGGCCACCCCGGGAACCGCCACCAGTCCCGCCCCCGCGGCGAGTCCGAGGGCGGCTCGCCGCCTACGGCTCATCGATGATCAGCACTCCGACCTGTGGCGCCTCGTCGCTGTCGTGAGTGTGGGTCTCGATCACGAACTGGCCGCCCTGCTGGGCGGTGAAGACGAGGTCGATCGGCTCGCCGTCGCGCACCTCTCTCGCGACCTCGATGCCGTGGATGTGGACGATGCCGTCGAACTCCGGGGTGAGGCGCAGCGTCACCTCCTGCCCGCGGCAGACGCGCATCTCGGACGGCTCCAGGCTGGTGAAGTCGATCTGCGCCTCGATCATCACCGGTGGCTCGGGGCACTCGGCGCTCTGCCCCAGCGCCAGCGCCACCAGCAGCGTCACCAGCCCGACGGCGACGGCGGCGCTGATCCCGAGGGTCACGGGCCCGGGACGCCGCGAGGCAGGTTCGGTCCGGGGTGCAGGATCGGTCATGGGTCTCGCCCTCAGCCGTGGTGCGGTTGCCGCGGCTGATGCTAGTCGAAGCTCAGTGCGCTCCGGGAGGCGGTGGCGCGCCGCTCGGCGGCGGCTCTCCGCGTCACTCCCAGGGCGGCCAGCAGGCCGGCCGCCAACAGCAGGTTCGTCCCCAGCGCCAGCAGGGCAGCGCCGACGGTCGGGCCGCCGACCGCCGTGTCCGGGTGCTCGTCGGGCTCGGGCGTCGGGACCGCCTCGGTGGCCTGAAAGCCAAAGCTGAACTCGCCGGTCAGCTCGTGGCCGTCGAGTCCCACCACCGAGTACTCCACGTCGTAGATGCCCGGCTCGCTGATCGACACGTCCCCTCGCAGGACGTTGCGGTCCGCCACCGACAGGTCGACCTCCCCCTCGCCGACCACCGCTCCATCGCCGCCACGCACGGTGAAGGACGACTGGTCAGGGTCCAGCTCGCCGTCGAACTCGATCACCACCTCCGACGGCGGATCGTCGAGGTTCGTCCCCGGCTCGGGGGTGGTCGACTCGACGTGCACGTGGCCCAGCGCGATGCCGGGCAGTGCCACGGTCAGCGCCGCGGCCGCCAGGAGCACGATGAGGAGGCGTGGTGCGTTTGGCATGCGAGAGGTCTTCCTCGTGCTGGTTCGTCGGCGGTTAGGCTCGTCCAGCCTAGGCGATGTGGGGACGAGCGTCACTCGGGCGTCCCGAACACCAGCCGCAGGTAGTTCACGAGGTGCCAGCGCTCGTCCTCGCTCAGCTGGCCGGCGAAGGGCGGCATCTCCGTCCCGACCACGCCGCGCTCCATGGTCCACTCCAGCTGGCCATCCGTTCTGCCAGGCACGACCCGGCCCAGCGGCTCGAGACGCCGGTCGCCCTGCGGTCCCTCGCCCTGCCCGTCCGCCCCGTGGCAGCCGGAGCAGTTGGCGGCGTAGAGGCGCTGGCCCAGCTCGACCGAGGCGCCGTCGGCCTCGACCGGGTTGGTCCGTGCCGCCTCTGCGGGAGGTGCCGCGTTGGCGGCCTGCACCACCGCCCGCGAGCCGACCAGCAGCAGACCCGCCACCGCCAGCGCGGCTAGGGCCGCCGCGGCCGAGGGAGCGCGGCCGAGGCCCTCGACGCGTCGTCGGCGCCCCGGGCGGCGGGTGCGCCAGGCCGCCCCGCCCAGTACGGCGGCCAGCGCGGCCAGCGGGGCCAGCGGCACCAGCCACGCGGCGGGCCCGAAGGGCAGCAGGGACCAGGCGGCGAGCAGCAGGGCCGGGGGTTGCACCCCGTCCGGCGGTGGCGGCACGGCCTCGGGCGCTACCGGCTCGTTGACCTCCAGCTCGAAGGTCGTGCTCGCGTCGCGCTCGCCGGCGCGACGCACGATCACCTCCAGCGCCCACTCGCCCACGAGAGGGGTGTAGGCCCCCGAAGCGGAGTGGATCCAGGGAGGCTCCCCGGGCTCCAGCTGGACACGCTCGGCGTCCAGCTCGCTCCCCGGCGGCGGGTTGAAGACCACGAAGACGCGCTGGACGTCCGGCAGCGGCTCGCCGCTCTCGAGATCCGCGACCGACACCTGGTAGCGCTGCACGCCCGGCGCCGGCAGGTTCACCGCCACGTGCACGCTCGCGTCGTCGGCGACCCCGTACAGGTGGGCCGTGCCGATCCCCGTCGGCGCCTCGACCACCGGCGCGCGAGAGGCGGCTGGCTGCACCGTGACCATGGTCGCGCCGACCAGGATCGCCAGCGCGCCGATCAGCAGCTCGACCCCCACCAGCGGCAGTGCACGGCCCGCGCCGCGAGCGCGGCCGAGCAGGAAGTTGGCGGCGCCGATCCCGACCGCGGCGGCGAACAGCAGC
>CAYXZN010000069.1:0-9536 GCA_964469325.1 uncultured Steroidobacteraceae bacterium | reverse complement strand
GATCGACGTGGTGGTCACCGACCACCACCTTCCGCCGGCCCGGCTGCCGCCGGCGGTGGCGGTCGTGGACCCGCACCGCCTCGACTGCCCCTACCCCGACCCCGACCTGACCGGGGCGGGCATCGCCCTCCGCCTGGCGGCCGAGCTGCTCCGCTTGCGCGGCCTGCCGGCGACCGATCTCGCCGCGCTGGCCGCCATCGGCACCGTCGGCGACGTGGCGCCCATGACCGGCGAGAGCCGGGCGATCGTCCGCCTCGGGCTGGCCGAGCTCGCCGGCACCCAGCGGGCCGGCCTGCGGGCGCTGGTTCGGCGCGCGGCCACCGACCCCGAGGCCCCGACCGGCCGGGACCTGGCGTTCGGGATCGCCCCGCGCGTGAACGCTGCGGGCAGGATCGACGAGGCCGAGCTGGCGATCGCGCTGCTGGTCGAGGAGGACCCGGTGCGGGCCGAGGAGCTGGCCGAGCAGCTCGAGGAGGTGCACCGCCGACGGCGGGCGCTGACCCGGGCGGCCCTGGACGAGGCGGCCCGGATCGTCGGCAGCGAGGCGAGGTCGGCGCCACTGGCGGTCAGGAACGACGGCTGGGCGCCGGGGATCATCGGCCTGGTGGCAGGCAGGCTGGCCGACACCCTGGGCTCCCCGGTCGCGGTCGCCACCCTGGTGGGCGAGGAGGTGCGGGGCTCGGTGCGGGCGCCGGCCGACTTCCACGTGGCGGCGGCGCTCGACGCCTGCGCCGATCACCTGTCGAAGCGCGGAGGCCACGCCGCCGCGGGAGGCTTCAGCCTGGCCCCCGGCGCCTGGGACGCCTTCGCGACCGCGTTCTCGGCCCTGCCCTCGGCCTTCCCGATCGACGCGGAGCCGGTCGCGGCGCGGATGGCGGTACGTGCCGGCCGGGCGGTGGAGGTGGACCTCGTGCTCCCCGCCACGTACCTCGGCTGGGAGCTGCACGGCCAGCTCGAGCGGCTCGCCCCGTGGGGACCGGGCCACCCCGAGCCGGTGCTGGCGGTGACCGGGCTGCGGGTCGGCCAGGCGCGACGGGTCGGCGAGGGAGAGGCGCACCTCATGCTCCGCATGCGGCGGGGCCACGAGACGCTCGACGCGATCGCCTTCGGCGTGCCGCCGGAGCGGCCGCTCCCCGAGGACGGGGCGAAGGTCGACCTGGTCGGCACCCTGGAGGCCGACCGCTTCGAGGGCCAGCCACGGCTTCGCCTGCGCGTCCTCGACTACGCCGATGCGGACGCCAGCCCGCTCCGCGGGCGCCGCCGCGCCGCGCCAGCCCGGCCCCGCGAGAGCGTGGCGACCGGATGACCGAGGCACCGCTCGACCGGCTCCGGCGACGGATCGCCGCCACCGGAGCGCCGCTGTGCGTCGGCGTCGATCCCGATCCCCGGGCCCTGCCGCCGGGCCTGCCCGCCGACGCGTCCGGCATCGAGCGCTTCGCCATCGCCCTGATCCGTGCCGCGGCGCCGTACGCGGCGGCGGTGAAGCTCAACGTCGCCTTCTTCGAGGCGCTCGGGTCGGATGGCTGGCGGGCTCTCGAGCGGGCGCGGGCCGAGGTGCCGGCCGAGCTGTACGTCATCCTCGACGCGAAGCGCGGGGACATCGGGCCCACCGCCGAACGCTACGCCGCCGGTCTGATCGACCACCTCGGGGCCGACGCCGTCACCCTCTCGGCGTACCTGGGCGAGGACGCGATCGAGCCGTTCCTCGCCCGCCCGGGGCGCGTCGTCTACCTGCTGGCCCGGACGAGCAACCCGAGCGCCGGGCGCTGGCAGGACGCGGTCGTCGAGGGACGCCCGCTGCACGAGGCGATTGCACGCTGGGCCGTGGACCACTGGCCGGAGGGGCGGGTGGGGCTGGTCGTCGGCGCCACCGACGCGGGGCGCCTGGCGGCGCTACGCCGGGCGGTTCCGGAGCCGGGATTCCTGGTCCCCGGGGTCGGCGCGCAGCGCGGCGACCTCGACGCGGCTCTCGCCGCCTGTCACGGCACGCGCGCGCCCGGCGTCGTGAACGTGTCGCGGGGCATCGCCGGCGCCGCGCGCGACGGGGACTGGGAGGCGGAGCTGGCCCTCGCCGCGGAGGGCGTGCTGCAGCGGATGCGGGCCGGGGCGGCCGATCCGACTGCCCCGGGTGCGGGTGCTACACTGGCCGGAGAGCACCCGGCCTGACGCCAAGGAGTGAACCCACCAGCATGGGACCCATCGGTTGGCCTGAGCTGATCATCCTGCTCGTGGTCGTCCTGATCATCTTCGGTCCCGGCAAGCTGCCGGACATCGGGAACGCGATCGGACGCGGCGTGAAGGAGTTCCGCCGCGCCTCGAACGACCTCGAGGAGTCGATCCGCGGCGACTCGAAGCGGAACGACACGCGTACCGCCTCGTCCGACCGCGCCGACACCAAGTAGCCGCTCCGTCCCGACCCGGCGCGCACGGCACGCCCAGCATTCCGCTGCGCCCGCTCCGTGACAGGTGACCGCCGGTGACTGACAGCCAGGTGACGATGACCCTGGTCGAACACCTCGAGGAGCTGCGCCGCCGGCTCATCTGGGTCGCGGTCGCGGTCGCGATCGGCTTCGGGGTCGGGTTCGCCCTGGCGGGGAGCGTGATCGATATCCTGCGGCTGCCGCTCCCCGACGAATACGACGTCCTCTTCTTCACCAGCCCCGCGGGGGCCTTCGCCGCGCACCTCAAGATCGCCGTCTTCGTGGGCCTGGGGCTGGCGATGCCGGTCCTCCTCTTCCACGCCTGGCGCTTCGTCACGCCCGGCCTGACGCCCCACGAGCGGCGGGTCGTCTGGCCGCTGCTGCTGGTGGCGATCGTCCTCTTCGGTGCGGGCGTGGCGCTGGCCTACTTCGTGATCCCGTTCGTGCTCGGCTTCCTGCTCCAGTTCGCGGAGCCGGGCAGCACCGAGCCGCTGATCACGATCGACGAGTACGTCGGCTTCGTCACCACCAGCATGCTCGCCTTCGGGATCGTGCTCGAGTTCCCCATCCTGCTGGTGGCGCTGGCGCGGATCGGCGTCATCGACGCGCGCTTCCTCGCCCGCCGCCGGCGCTGGGCGGTGCTGGTCATCGTCCTGTTCGCGATCGTGATGACCCCCGGCGGCGATCCGATCTCGCCCCTCATCGCATCGGGCGCCATGTACCTGCTGTTCGAGGCGTCGATCATGGTCGTCCGCGCGGTCGGCGGCCGACGCCGCTAGCCCGTGGCCGGCTCCCGAGGCGTCCTGCTCGTCACCGATCCCGCCATGCAGCGCCACCCCGCTCCCTGGGGGCACCCCGAGCGTCCGGAGCGGCTCGTCCCCGTCGCGGCGGGGGTCAGGGATGGAGCCGGGCAGGCCGACGCCCCCCTGGCGGAGCGGCAGCCGGCGGCCACCGGTGAGCTGCTGGACGAGCTCCTCCCCGAGGTCCACGAGCCCGAGCATCTCGCCCGGCTCGAGGCGCTGGTCGAGCGTGGCGGCGGCTGGCTGGACGCCGATACGTACCTGGGCCCCGAGTCGCTGGCCGCCGCTCGCCTGGCGGCCGGCGCCACGGTGGACGCGGCACTGGCGGCGGCTCGCGGTGAGTTCTCAGTCGCCTTCGCGGTGGTCCGGCCGCCGGGGCACCACGCCGGCAGCGCCCGCTCGGCGGGCTTCTGCCTGCTCAACAACGTCGCCGTCGCGGTCGTCGCGCTGCGGCGGGGGGGCCTCGCGCAGCGGGTCGCGATCGTGGACTGGGACGTCCACCACGGCGACGGGACCCAGGAGATCTTCGACGACGACCCCGACCTCTGCTACGCCTCGACCCACCAGTGGCCGCTCTACCCCGGCACCGGCCTGGCGCGCGAGCGGGGGACCGGCGCCGGCAAGGGGACCAAGCACAACGTGCCGCTCGGTCCCGGCTCGGGCGATGACGCGTTCGTGCCGGCCTGGCTGGACCACCTTCTGCCCGAGATCGAGCGCTTCGCCCCGGAGGCGCTCCTCGTCTCCGCCGGCTATGACGCGCACCGCGCCGACCCGCTCGCCCAGCTCCAGGTGACCGAGGACGGCTATCGCCGGGTCGCGAGCGGGGTCGGGTCGCTGGCGGCGCGCCTGCGGCTGCCCGGGGTGGCCCTCACCCTCGAGGGCGGGTACGACGCCGATGCGCTCCAAGCGGCGAGCGCCGCCACCGTCGCCGGCCTGCTCGGCGGTTTATACTCGGCCCAGGGTGCCTAGCAGGCGATCGGAACGAGCTGCCGCCGCCGGCGCTGGGGGTGGCACGACCGCCACCGCCGAGCGACCGGCCGACCGCCGCGCACCGCGGTCGGCCCCCGTCCCCGCCGAGACCGGGCACGTCCTGATCATCAGCGGCCTCTCCGGGGCGGGGAAGAGCCAGGCCTCGAAGCTGTTCGAGGACCTCGGCTACTACTGCGTCGACAACCTGCCGCCGAGCCTGCTGGACGGGTTCCTGGAGCTCCGCGAGGCCGATCCCGGTCGCTACGGCTGCGTGGCGCTGGTGCTCGACATCCGTGCCGGCGACCCGGCGGACGCGATCGAGCACGCCAGGGTGCGGCTCGCCGAGCGCAACGTGCCGTGCGACGTCGTCTTCCTGGAGGCGAGCGACGCGGTGCTGGTCAGCCGCTTCAGCGAGACGCGCCACCGCCACCCGCTCCAGGCCAGCCGCGGGGTGCAGGCCGGGATCGTGGAGGAGCGGCGGCGGCTGCACCGGACCCGGGAGATGGCGGACCACGTGATCGACACCAGCGGCCTGTCCATCGGGCAGCTCAAGGAGCGGCTCTTCGGCGTCCTCCCGCAGCAGCCGGGGACCGAGGTGGTCGTCCAGATCCTCACCTTCGCCTTCAAGCGCGGCATCCCGCTGGAGGCGGACCTCGTCTTCGACGTGCGGTTCCTGACCAACCCGTACTGGGAGCCGCGCCTCAAGCCGCACTCGGGGCTCCACGCCGATGTGCGGGCCTTCGTCCTCGCCCAGCCAGCGGCTGACCGCTTCCTGACCCTGCTCACCGAGCTGCTGGAGCTGACCCTGCCCGCTTACCGAGCCGAAGGCAAGTCGCGGGTCACGGTGGCCATCGGCTGCACCGGCGGCTACCACCGCTCGATCGTGCTGGCCGAGGAGCTGGCGGAACGGCTGCGCAGGGAAGGTCGAGAGTCGGTGACCGTCTTCCACCGGGAGCTGGAGCGGTGAGGCGGATGCGCATCCCGCGCTGGCTGTACCCGGGGATGCACATGAAGCGCTGGCTGCTGCTGCTCTTCATCGGCATCACCGTCCTGGGCCTGGGCGCCGCGATCTTCCTGGTCGACCTGTACCGCACCTACGAGCTCGACGACATCGAGTGGATCCTGACCCTGACCGGGGGCGGCCTCGACCGGACCATCCGCGCGCTGGTGGTGGCGAGCGTCGGGGTCGGCATCACGCTGGTCGGCATCTGGGGGCTGATGCGCAGCGTGCTGTCGCCGTTCGTGGAGCGTGGCGACAGCGTGATGGAGGTGATCTACACCAAGCGCTACCTCGCGCGCGGCCCGCGGATCGTGGCGATCGGCGGCGGGACCGGCCTCTCCACCCTGCTGCGTGGACTGAAGGGCTACTCGGCCAACATCACCGCGGTGGTGGCGGTTGCCGACGACGGGGGCAGCAGCGGCCGGCTGCGCCAGCAGCTGGGGATCATCCCGCCCGGCGACATCCGCAACTGCATCGCCGCCCTGGCCGACGCCGAGCCGCTGATGACCCAGCTGATGCAGTACCGCTTCCCGCCCGGATCGGGGCTCGACGAGCACGCCTTCGGCAACCTGTTCATCGCCGCCATGACGGCGGTGACCGGCGACTTCGAGGAGGCGGTGCGCGAGTCGAACCGGGTGCTGGCGGTGCGCGGTCAGGTGCTGCCGGCGACCAGCGTGCCGCTCAACCTGTCGGCCACGCTCACCTCCGGCCGGCGCCTGTACGGGCAGGTGGCCATCAGCCACGCCGATGAGCCGATCGCCCGCGTCGAGATCGAGCCGACCGACGTGCGCGGCAACCCCGAGGCGCTGGAGCGGATCCTGGAGGCGGACATGGTGGTGGTCGGTCCGGGGAGCCTCTTCTCCAGCGTGCTGCCCAACCTGCTGATCACCGACCTGCGCGACGCGCTGGCGGCCTCCAACGCGCTGCGGGTCTACGTCTGCAACGTGGCCACCCAGCCGGGCGAGACGGGCGACTTCACCGCCGCTGCCCACCTGGAGGCCCTCTTCGCCCACGTGGGCAAGCCGATCGTCGACTACGTGCTGGTGAACCACAACCCGCACGCCCGCCCGCCCGAGGGCTGGCTGGCCGAGCCGGTCGAGGTCGATGCGCGCCGGCTCGAGATGCTGCCGGTGGTGGTCGTCGAGGAGGACCTGGTCGACGAGGCGAACGCGCACCGCCACGACCCCATGAAGCTGGCCACGGCGCTGTTGCGGCTCCAGCAGGAGGACCGGGTGGAGCGGCCGCGGTCGCGGCGGATCCAGCGTCCGACCGCCTCGGCCGGCTGAGCATGCTCGTCGCCGGCGAGGTCAAGGGGGAGCTGGCGCGCATCCACCCCGTGCGCGACTGCTGCCGGCGGGCGCAGCTGGCCGGGATGTTGTACTCGGATCGCACCGGTGACGGCTCACTGGTCACCCTGGACCGGGCGACGGCTCGGATCGCCGTCCATCTCGCCGCAAGCCTGGGCGTACCGGTGGCCGGACCGGTCACCGCCGGCAGTGGCGCCGCCCTCCGCCGCCACCTGCGCGTGGGGCTGGACGGCCACGACCCGGCAGAGTGGCGCTGGAGCGACGCCCGCGACTGCGACCGGCGCGCGTTCCTGCGCGGGACGCTGCTGGGCATGGGCTCGATCTCGCTGGGCGCCGGAGGCGCGCACGTGGAGTTCGTGTTCCGCTCCCCGGCGCGGGCCAACGAGCTGCGGCGACGCCTGGCGGAGAGCGAGATCCGCAGCGCCGTCCTGCTGCGCCGCGGGCGGCGCGTGGTGTACATCAAGGGCCAGGAGCACGTGGCCAGCCTGCTGCGCCTCACCGGCGCGCACCGTGGCCTGATGGACCTCGAGTCGACGCGGGTCGGACGCGACGTTCGCAACCGGCTGAACCGGCTGCTGAACGCCGAGGAGGCGAACCTGGCGCGGACGGTCCGCGCGGCCGACCGACAGCTCAAGGCGATCGATCGGCTGGAGGAGGCCGGCGTGCTCGATCGGCTGCCGCTGGCGCTGCTCGAGACGGCCGTCGAGCGTCGCCGTCGACCCGACGCCGACCTCGACGCGCTGGCCGAGGCGCTCGGCGTCAGCCGCTCCGCCGCGAACCACCGGCTGCGGCGGCTGCTCCTGCTCGCCGACGAGGTGGGGAACGATGGGGGCGACGACGAGGCGGGCCCCAGGCGCACAGGAGCGACCGGGTGACGGCCGAAGCGCGGACCGGCAGGCGGACGCCGCTGGTGGCGGGGAACTGGAAGATGAACCCGGCCAGCATGGCCGAGGCGGTGGAGCTTGCCGAAGCGGTCGGCCGGGCCGCGGAGGCCGTCGAGGACGTGCTGACCGTCATCTGTCCGCCGGCCCTGTTCCTGTCGGCCGTCGCCCGTGCCACGGCGGGGATGCGGGTCGAGATGGGCGGCCAGACCATGCACCACGAGGAGCGCGGCGCCTACACCGGCGAGACTAGCCCGCTGGCGCTCGCGGAGCTGGCCCGCTACGTCATCCTCGGCCACTCCGAGCGGCGCCGGTACGACGACGAGACCGACGAGAAGGTCGCGCTGAAGGTGGCGAGCGCCGTCGCGCACGGGCTGCGCCCCATCGCCGCCATCGGCGAGACCGCCGAGCAGCGCCGCGCGGGCGAGACCGAGGCGGTGATCGACCGCCAGCTGCGGGCCGCCATCGGCGGGCTCGAGCGGATCGAGGGATCCGGCCTGGTGATCGCCTACGAGCCGGTGTGGGCGATCGGGACCGGTGACGCGGCCACGCCCCGGGACGCGCAGGCGGCGGCGGCGCAGATCCGGTCGCTGCTCCACGAGGCCGACCCCGACGGCGCCCACGAAGTGCCGATCCTGTACGGCGGCAGCTGCACGCCGGACAACGCCGATGAGCTGTTCGCGGAGCCCGACGTGGACGGGTCGCTGGTCGGCGGCGCCTCGCTCGACCCCGACGGCTTCATCGACATCGTCCGCGCCGCCGCATCCGCGAAGCGGTGACCGCCGGCGACGGCGCGCGGCCGGTGGTGCTGTGCGTGCTGGACGGCTTCGGGCTGAGCGAGGACGTCGAGCGCAACGCCCTGCTGTCGGCCGACATGCCGACCTGGCGGCGGCTGACGGAAGACTGGCCCACCAGCCGGTTGGCTGCGTCGGGCGAGGCGGTCGGGCTGCCGGCCGGGCAGATGGGCAACAGCGAGGTCGGGCACCTCAACCTGGGCGCCGGCTTCCCGGTCCTCCAGGACCTGCCGCGGATCAGCAGGGCGATCAGCGACGGCAGCTTCTTCGACAACGCCGCCCTGCTGGCCGCCTGCCGGCACGCCCTCGAGCGCGGGACGCGCCTGCACCTGATGGGGCTGGTGGGCCCTGGCGGGATCCATGCCGTGGACGAGCACCTCGTGGCGGCCGCCGAGCTCCCCCAGCGCGCCGGCCTGTCGGCCGACCGCGTCTTCCTGCACGCCTTCACCGACGGGCGCGACACCCCGCCCCGGTCCGCGGACCGCTTCGTGGTCGAGCTCGAGCAGCGGCTGGCCCGCAAGGCGCGGATCGCCAGCGTGAGCGGCCGCTACTACGCCATGGACCGCGACCGGCGCTGGGAGCGGACGCACCGCGCCTGGGACGCGATCGTCCACGGCCGAGGGTTGCATGCCGGGAGCGCCGCCGAGGCGGTGCGGGAGGCGTATCGGCGCGACATCGGCGACGAGTTCATCGAGCCCACGGTGGTGGTCGAGGGGGCCGGCGTCGGAGATGGCGACAGCGTGGTGCACCTCAACTTCCGCGCCGACCGGGGCCGGCAGCTGACCCGGGCCTTCGCGCTCGCCGACTTCGACCACTTCGACCGTGCGCCGATGCCGTCCGACCTGCGCGTCACGACCCTGACCGAGTACCAGGCGCCCGACGAGCTGCCGGTGGCGGTCGCCTTCCCGCCCCTGGTGATCGACTCGTTCGCCGCCTACCTGTCGCGGCTCGGAATGCGCCAGCTGCACGTGGCCGAGACCGAGAAGTACGCCCACGTGACCTACTTCTTCAACGGCGGCGTCGAGGAGCCGTTCCCCGGCGAAGAGCGGATCCTGGTCCCCTCCAACCGGGAGGTCCCGACCTACGATCTGGCGCCCCAGATGCGGGCGCCCGAGATCACCGAGCGGCTGGTGGTGGGGATCGGCTCGGGGAGCCACGACTTCGTGATCGCCAACTACGCCAACGCGGACATGGTCGGCCACACCGGGGTCTGGGACGCGGCGGTCCGGGCGGCGGAGGTGGTGGACGGCTGCCTGGGGCGGGTGGCGGATGCCGTCCTCGCCGGCGGCGGGGCGCTGGTGATCACCGCCGACCACGGCAACTGCGAGGAGATGCGGGACGAGCAGGGAAACCCGCAGACCAAGC
>CAYXZN010000068.1:3925-9671 GCA_964469325.1 uncultured Steroidobacteraceae bacterium | reverse complement strand
CCTACCTCGACGAGGAACGCGCTGCCGCAGTTGCCGCCAGGCGGCGGTGCGCCCGCGAGATCGCGCTGGCCGAGCTCGACGATCCCCCGCCCAACAAGGAGCGCGGCTGACCTCCTGCCGCCTGCCGCCCTCGAGAAGGCCAACAGCCCTCCACAAGACCCGACAGCCGCCGAAATTTCGGGCCTGGGAGTCGCTCCCTTGCGGGATACGTATAATCGTTAGTCAGTGGCGGTGCTCGGTCCACCCCCGTTCTGTCAGCCCAGAGCGGGAAGCCCTGGATGAAAGGAGAGCGGCAGGTGCCGAACTACCAGACCCGCGTCCGTGGGGGCCGAGTGATGGTCGGCGGGACGCTCGTCGACGCCGATCTGCTGATCGACGACGGTCGCATCGCCGGAGTGGTCTCCCGCGACAACACCGCCGAGGCGGCCGAGGAGATCGACGCGACCGGCAGGCTCGTCCTGCCCGGCATCATCGACACCCATGCCCACACCCGCGAGCCCGGATACACGCACAAGGAGGACTTCCTCACCGCCTCCCAGGCGGGGGCGGCGGGTGGCGTCACGACCATGGTCGACATGCCGAACGTCGAGCCGCCCACCGACACGGTGGAGACCTTCCTCGAGAAGCGGGAGCTCGCGGACGGCAAGTCGATCATCGACTGGGGCCACTGGGTGGCGGGCACGAACATCGACGAGATCGCCAGGCTCGCCGAAGCAGGTGCGACGGGGTACAAGATCTTCCAGGTGTCGGGTGCCTACCCGCACGACCCGCGGCTGGCGATGAACGATGAGGGCGACCTGCTGCGGGCGATGCGCGCGGTGGCCGAGACCGGCCTGCCGCTGCTCGTCCACCCGTTCAACCAGCGGCTGTTCGAGCAGCTGAGCGAGGAGGCCTTCGCCGCCGGCAAGCCGTCGAACTGGTACACCTTCGGCGAGGTCTACACCACCGAGGCGATCTGGCACACCGCCGCCAACACGCTGATCAACCTCCAGAGCCTGACCGGGGTGCGCCTCAACCTCGTCCACACCCACTCGGCCGGTTCGCTCCGCCTCATCCGTGCCGCGAAGGAGCGGGGGCAGCAGGTGACCGCGTCGATCGATCCCAAGTACTACCACCTGACCCGCGACGACCTGATGCGCATCAAGGGACGCGCCTGCCCCGGAGGGTTCATCACCGAGGACGCCGAGCGCATGGCCGAGATCTGGCGCTCGATGAACGACGGGACGATCGACCACATCGACGGCGACCACGCTCCGCACACGCTCGAGGAGCTCGAGGTGATGGAGGAGGACGCCTGGCACTCGGCGATGGGTTCGCCGCAGTACGACTGGCAGTACAGCATCACGCTGACCGACGTCCACGCGGGCAAGCTCTCGCTGGAGCGGGCGGTGGAGCTGTTCAGCGTCGGCCCCGCCAAGCTGGTGGGCGTCTACCCGCAGAAGGGCGTTCTGCTGCCCGGGTCCGACGCGGACCTGGTGCTGGTCGACTTCGACCGCGAGGTCACTCTCAGCGACGAGGGGCTGTACACGAAGGTCAGGTGGACGCCGTACGTGGGATGGAAGGTCAAGGGCTATGTCGAGCTGACCATGCTGCGCGGCACCGTGATCGCTCGCGACCGGCAGATCGTGGGCAAGCCCGGCTACGGCCGATACATTCCGGGCCACCCTCGGTAGCCCTCCCCGGGTCGCCAGCCGACGTCAAGCCCGCCTGAGCGGACGTCAGCGGTCGATGCGGACCAGCAGGTCGTCGCGCTGGTCGACCACCCACACCGACCCGTCCAGCACCGCGATCCCCGACGACTCCGGCCCCAGCCGGTAGGACTCGACGATGCGCAGCTCCCAGGGGTCGATGAGCAGCGCCGATCCGCCGGACAGGCCCAGCTCCGCATCGCTGACGTTGGCGCTGAGCCACACCTCGTCGCCGGCCACCACGAGGTCGTTGACCAGGCTCATCCCGGCCAGCTCGATCTCCCCCAGCGGGTGGCCGTCGAGCGCGTCGAGCACCAGGATCGTCCCCGGCACCGCGATCCAGACCCGCTCACCGCCGACGGCGACGCGGCTGCGCCCGGGCACCGCCACGCCGAGCTCGAACTCCAGCAGCTCACCGTCGGTCCCGAGCCGCCAGGCGACGCCGTCCTCGCGGATCCCCCACACCACGCCGTCCTCCGCGCCCAAACCGACCGTTCCGGCTCCGACCGTCGTGTCGCCCAGGACGGTGGCGCTGGCGACGCTCAAGCGCCGCAGCGTGCCGGCCCCGTCGACCGCCCAGATCGACTCCCCGTCGGTCGCGATGTTGTGGAACACCGGCACCTCGACGTGGGCGGTGACCTCGTTCGTGGCCGGGTCGATGCGCAGGATCCGGTCGTCGTCGGTCCGGTCGCCATCCAGGACGCTTGCCCACAGGCTGCCGCCGGCCGCGACCAGGGTGATCGGCCGTGGGCGGGTCTCGATCTCGGCCACCACGTCGTTCGTCGCCGCGTCCACCCGCATGATGCTCGCTCCCCGGCCGTTGGCGACCCAGATCGACCCGTCGAGAGCGGCCACGCCCCGCGGCTGCTCCCCGACCTCGATCAGCTCGCTGGCCGCCGCGTAGTCCTCCGGCGGCACGGGAGAGGGCAACGCGGTGGAAGACGCAGACGGCGCGGGGGTCCCGGCGGCCGGCGCATCGGCGGCACAGGCGGCCAGGACCAGGGCCAGGGGCAGCACGAGTCGGACCGAGCGCATGGACGAGACACCTCCTGACCGATAGACCCCGGTGAGTGCCGGATCGGGTCAGGACGCCGGCACGTACTCGACGTCGAGCTCCTCGATCGGCCGGAGGGTCACCGAGTGCGGACCCCGCTGGGCCTCCTGCACGGTCCCGTAGCCGGCCAGCGCACCCGGAGGGGATCCGTCCGGATCGAGGATCAGCGAAATCCCGGCGAGGCCCTCGCCGGGCCGCGACTCCACCCGGAACCCCTCCCGAGCGGGAAGCTCCCCGGCCGCAGGGAGTTCCACCGCCACCAGGTCAGCCACCCCCGACGACATGACCGTATCGCGCGTCCCGCAGCCGTCGGCCGCGCCCCAGGCCCAGACCTCCGCGCGCCCTGCGACGCCCGCATCCTCTGCAAGCGAGATCGCCAGGCAGCGCCCCTCGCCATCGGGCGCATCGGTCATGTACAGGCCGGAAGGAAGGACGGCCGGGCCGCCGACAGCGGGCGGCAGGAAGGCCAGGCGGACGACCGCGAACACGAGCACGGCCACCAGCGCGACCGCGGCAGCCGCCACAGCTCGGGGAAGCAGCCCGGAACGCCGCCGAAGCCGCGCGTCGAGCGCATCCGCGACCTCCTCCGGCGTCGGGGACGCCGCCTCGACCTGGTCGGCGTGGCGGTGCACGGCATCGGTCAGCCAGCGGTCGTCCACGTCGCGCTCCTCAGGCTGTCGCATGGTCTTCCTCCGCGAGCTCTCGCCGCAGTCGCTCGCGCGCCAGGCGCAGGCGGGAGCGGACGGTCTCGATGGGTGCACGCAGCAGCTCGGCGGTCTCCGCGACGCTGTACCCCGCCTCGTGGTGCAGCGCGATCGCCGCGCGCTGCGGCGGTGACAGCCGCTCGAGCGCGGCGGCCAGGTCGCTCCGGGCGGCCGGATCAAGCGAAGGACCGGCCCGGTCGACCCCGGGCACGAGCGGGTGGAGCAGGCGTCGCCATCGGCTGTTCAGGCGGATCGCCTCCCGGACCACGATGGCGTCGATCCACGCCCGCCGGCGCGATGGATCGGCCTGGGTGTGGCGGAACCGCCAGGCGCGGAGCAGCCCGTTCTGGACCGCGTCCTGGGCATCGGCCGCCGAGACGCACACGATGCCGGCCAGCCTGACCAGCCGCCGATGGTGCTCGACCACGAAGTCGTGCAGCTCGGCGCGCTCGGCTTCTCGGGCCTCGTCAGGGCCGGAGATCCGGGTCACGGCCGGGATCGCGGGTCGCATGCTGGGCACGGATGGGCCATCCACCCATACTGACCCGTGCCGGGGTCGCGATGGGTCAACGGCCGCGAAACCACTGGTATCTGGGCCGCAGCAGCGACAGAATGCTCCCATGGCCCAGCACCCGATCGAGCTGATCCTGGCGAGACAGCTCGCCGGTCAGCTCGCGGTGGCGGTTCTGCTGGTCGATGCCGACGGCCACACGGTCTTCTTCAACGACCCGGCGGCGGCCATCTTCGGCCGCACCTTCGAGGAGGTGGACGCCATGTCGTTCGCCGAGCGGACCGCGCTGCTGGCGCCCCGCACCGACCAAGGCGAGCCGATGCCGGTCGAGGAGCTGCCGGGCATGGTGGCCATGCGGGAGTCGCGCGTCATCCACGCCACCTTCCAGATGCACGGGCTCGACCGCACGCTCCGTCCGGTCGAGGCCAGCGCCTTCCCGCTGCACAGCGCGGCGGGCGAGGTGGTCGGCGGGTTCATCCTCATCTGGCCGCGGTCCGACGGGGCCGGCTCGGCAGGCCCGTGAAGCTCACCGTCTTCGGCTCGCGCGGGTCGCTCGCCGCCGCCGGCTCCCAGACCCTCGAGTACGGCGGCAACACCGCCTGCCTGCTGCTCGAAGCCGATGGCGCCGTCGTGCTCCTGGACGCCGGCTCCGGCGCCCGAGCCGCCGGCGCGGCCATTCCGCCCGACGTGACCGATGTGCACGTCCTGCTGACCCACCTCCACATGGACCACATCCAGGGGCTGGGGTTCTTCGCACCGCTCTTCGACGACCGGCGGGTCGTTTACATCTGGGGCCCGCCCTCTGCCACCGAGAGCCTGCGCATGAGGCTGACCAGATACCTGTCGCCGCCGCTCTTCCCGGTCCGGATCCGCGACCTGGTGGCCCAGGTGGAGCTCCACGACGTGCCCGCAGCGCCGTGGATGATCGGCGAGCTGGAGGTCACCGCCGCGGAGGTCATCCATCCCGGCCCGACCCTCGGCTACCGGCTGGCGTCGGAGGCCGGGCCATCGGTCGCCTACCTGCCCGATCACGAGCCTGCCCTGGGCGGCCTGGGCCACGGGCCAAAGTGGACCAGCGGCTACGGTCTGGCCGATGGCGCCGACCTGCTCATCCACGACGCCCAGTACACGTCCGCCGAATACGCCGATCGCGTCGGCTGGGGACACAGCACGGTCGAACAGGCGGCCGAGTTCGCGGACCTGGTCGGAGCGTCACGGCTCCTGCTCTTCCATCACGACCCGAACCACGACGACGAGCTCGTTGGGGCGCTGGCCGCCCGCGCCCGCGAGCTCCGCCAGCGGGGAGAGGCGTTCGCCGCCCGCGAGGGCGTGGTGCTCGACCTATAGGGTTAAGATGAGTCCATCGGGGGAAGGAGTCCGAGCTGCCCAAGCGACGCGTGCTGGTCATCAATGACAATCCGGAGTTTCTCGACCTGCTGCGTGAGGTCCTGACCGACGAGGGCTACTCGGTTCAGGCCACGCGGGGCGAGCAGCTGAACGTCGATGACATCGTCCGGACCCGCCCGGACGTGGTCATCATCGACCTGGTGCTGCACGGCAACCAGCTGCGGGGCTGGGAGTTCATCGCTCTGGCCCGCGCTGACGATCGGCTCGAGGACGTCCCGATCCTGGTCTGCTCGGGGGACCTTCAGGCACTGGAGCGGCGCGCCGAGGAGCTCCAGAAGCGAGCGCTGACCTACGTGCTGCCCAAGCCCTTTGCGCTCGAAGAGCTGGAGGCGATGGTGAGCCGCGCGCTCGCCCGAGATGCAGCTCCGCCGCCTCCTGGCTA
>CAYXZN010000068.1:0-3825 GCA_964469325.1 uncultured Steroidobacteraceae bacterium | reverse complement strand
AGGCGATGGTGAGCCGCGCGCTCGCCCGAGATGCAGCTCCGCCGCCTCCTGGCTAGCGCTCGATCTCCGAGCGTGCCTCTTCGAGGAGGCGCCTCAGGCCTGGATCGGTCCTCGCCTCGCATGCCGCAGTAGGGATTGACGCCGGCGGAATGGAGGGCCGCGGCTACTGCCGGAGCGCCGTGCGACCCGTCGGCCTTTCGCCCCTCTCCCAACCTCAGCTCCGGCGCGAAGTAGGTGGGCCAAGACCGCCGGCCCAACCCATGCAATTGCTGGGCCGCTTCAGCCCTCTCCGTCCCGCCCGCGCCGCCGTCTCATCTCGTAGCCGAGCACCGCGAGCAGGCTGAGGGGAATCAGTATCTCGAGTCCACCCATCGTCACCACCGAAGGCAAGCGTCCGGCCAACGTGGCCTGACCGGTGCGTCTCGTCACCAGTTAAGGCACCACACGACCTCCGCCGCTGGTCACCCATACCTATGATCGTGCCGATGTCTGAGGAGCCAGATCGCCTGCGCACGCTGGCCATCGGCGCCCTGCTCGTGCACATCGGCGTCGGCTTCGTCAGCCTAGTGCTCTTCCTGGGCGCCTACCAGCTCCGCCCGGACTGGATCGCCGCACCGGAGCTGATGGTCGAGGCGGGGCCCGCATCGGCCGCGTTGCTCGGATGGGCTGCAGCCGCCGACCTCGTCGGCTACTACCTCGCCAACGGGGTGCTGGCGTACGTCCTGTGGCGGCTCCTGCGTCCCCGATCTCCGGCCCTCGCCGACCTGTCGACCCTGGCCGCCATGGGCTACGTGCTGGCCGGCGGCGCCGCGGCGGCGCTGCTGGCGGTCGCCGGACCGGTCCTGATCACCCAGTACGCCTCCGCCGAGGGCGCCGAGCAGGCCGCGATCGCGGCGAGCTTCCAGCTGCTGAGCGAGGTCGTCTACCGCGCCGTCTGGCAGTTCCTCGATGCGCTGCTGCTGGCCGCCTGGTGGCTCGGGATCGCCCTCCTCGTGCGCGTCGATCAGCCGCGCTTGGCGCTCCTCACCGGCGCCATGGCCGTCGTCTCCGCGATCGCCGCGCTGCTCACCCTCGCCGGCTTCGGCGCCACCCGCGACCTCCTGCTCGGCCCCTTCTTCGTGGCCTGGATGGCCTGGGCGATCTGGCTCCTCCTGCTCTTCTGGCGCCGATCCGCCCCATTCGCCCCCCTAGCCCAACCCATGCGGGAGGCCTAACCTAGCCGGGTATTGCTGGAAGGGTCTGGAGGAGGTGGACAGTGACGCTGACCATTGAGCGGCGGAATACCGCTCCCCGCTACCCGGCCTACATCCTCAGGGAGATCGAAGGCGACGACGAGATCCGGGCCGCGGCGACGGCGGCCGTGAACCGCGCCGGCGGCCGAGGTGCGCTCGGCCCGATCACCAAGGGCGCGCGGATTCTCGTGGTCACCACCGAGGACCAGGACGAGCAGATCTTCGAGGCCATCGCGACCGCCATGCGAGAGGCCGGGGCCGCTTCGGTCACCGCCATGAAGTGGTCGGAGCTCGGCATGCCGACCGGCGACTACTCGGCCGCCGATGGCTGGCGCGAGCTCTCGGACGAGCACGTCCAGATCACCATCGAGAAGGGAGAGCGCGTCGAGACGGATGCCCTCCTGCGATTGCTGGAAGAGCGGCCGGAGTTCAGCGACATCTACGCCGGCGACTCGAGCGAGGGGCACTTCAAGATGGCCCTGGGCGAGACGTTCCGCGCCAACTGGATGTACCGCAAGCAGGAGGACCTGTTCGCGCGCTACACGAACTTCCCCCCGCAGATCCAGCGACTGCTGGAGAGCAAGCTGGTCGCGATGTTCGGGCGCGCCGCCGCGGTTCGCATCACCGACCCGGAAGGGACCGACCTGTCGTGGGAGGTGACCCCCGAGGAGGCCGATCTGTGGATGCGGGGCGCGTGGATTCCCTGGCACATCATCGGCACGACGATCGAGGGCCTGCGCTTCGCCCAAGTGCGCCCGGCGTTCGGCGGAAACCGGGTCGGCAGCCTGGAGAAGTTCGCGCCGATCGCGGCCCGCCACTACCCGACCATCAACGGCGTGATCGCGGGGACCGCCAACCACACCGGCTTCTTCCCGCGCATCAGCGTCAAGGTCCGTGGCGGGAAGGTCGACTCGATCGAGGGTGGCGGCGAGTACGGCAGGCGCCTCGAGGCGATCGTCGACCGATATCGGGACGTCCGGTATCCGGGCTACCCGTCCCCCGGCTACCACTTCCTGAACGACGCGACCATCGGCGCCAACCCCAAGACGTTCCGCGCCATGGAGACGCTGTGGCACACCGCCACACCCTGGTTCGGCCTCGGGAATGAGCGGTATCGGGCGGGCGTCATCCACTTCGGCTTCGGTGCCGAGCACGACGACCCGGAGTTCATCCGCTTCGGGATCGAGAACCGCGTGCCGATCAAGCACATGGCCCACGTCCACGCCTACTTCCCGACCTACGAGATCCAGGACCGCGAGTCGGGCGAGTGGTTCAAGGTGATCGACCGCGGGCACCTGACCGTGCTCGACGATCCCGCCGTCCGGCGGGTGGCGTCGCTGATCGCGGATCCCGACGAGCTGCTGGCCTATGACTGGGTGCCGACCATCCCCGGCATCAACCACGACGGCGACTACGAGACGGACTTCGCCCGCGACCCCGTGGGGTGGATCGAGCGCGACGTGGAAGGAGAGTTCGCCGAGCCGGTGAGATAGGGGTCGGGGTTCTACGCGTCGGCCGGTAGCAGTCGAAACGGACGGCCGCCGGGACCGCGCATGGCGCGGAAGTGCCGCTCGTCCAGCGTCAGCAGGTCTCGGGTGACATATCGGCTGGCGAGCACGACCAGCGACGCGTCGGCCAGGCCGATCTGGAGCCGGCCGTACCGGGCGATGACCTTCTGCATGCGACCGATGTCGTCGACCTCGAAGCACTCCAGCCGATAGACGCCGCGCGCCACCTCCTCGAGCAGCGCCCGCTCGGCCGCGGCGCTCACGCGCGTGGCCAGCAGGTAGTCCAGCTCGGCCAGCACGAACGGCGACAGGACCCATGGCGGCGGCGTCTGCCGGAGGACGGCCGCGGCTTCCGGGTGCCGATGCTGGCTGGCGTCGATGGCTGCCAGCAGTCCGCTGGTGTCGAGAATGATCACCGCTCGCCGAAGCCGGCCAGGTCCTCGTCGACCCGCTCCGCCAGGTCCGGCTGGCTGCTCTCGAACAGGGGCAGCCTCGCCTCCGCGATCCGGTGGGTCCCGACCACCGTCCCGATCCCCTCACGGATGAGGTCCGCCTCGCTGCGACCGGTGGCCCTGGCGGCACGCTGAAGGGCACGCTTCAGGTCATCGGGCAGGTAGACGGTCGTCTTCTCCATGCCACCTATTGTACCATACATACGTATGGCATGACCGCCACCCTCGCGCGACACGCGACGCCGGCTCGCACCAGCGCGGCCGAGATCTGAGGCATCGCCCGCTGGCATCGGAAATGCGGCAGTGGGACTCACGTCCAGATGACTGCGGGGCCGGGGGACGAAAGGGTCCGAAAAGCCCTGCAGGGCCGGACCGCAGTTCTGGACATCGCGCGATGTAGGCCGGGCCGCGGTGCGAAACGCGGGCCCGGCCTGCCACTGTCGAGAACATTACGGCGTGGGGGATCGTGGCCGTTCGTTCGACGAGGTAGTCGATCGTCTTGTCAAGCGAGCATGTCTGACGTCCAGAGCTGCACTCACCGTCTCAGGACGCTCCGGCCGGTGATCAGCGGCCCTAGGTGCGGGAGTAGAACTCCCACTGGACGTTGTCGGGGTCGCGGAAGCAGACGTAGTC
>CAYXZN010000067.1:6696-9979 GCA_964469325.1 uncultured Steroidobacteraceae bacterium | reverse complement strand
GCCACCAGCAGGCCGACCACCCAGCTGTAGTCGTACAGGAAGCCGCCCCACGGCAGCTCGAAGTGCAGGAACGGAATCAACCCGCCTGCCGGGAACGGCCCGGTCGGGTTGCCGTCCCCGCCGATGGCCGAGTAGGCGCCACCGACGGCCAGGATCGCGCCCAGTCCGAAGGCCACCAGCGCCCGCCAGTTGAAGCCGCCGGTGTACCGGTACGCCCCGTTGGGTCGGTACAGGTCGCCCAGCCGCAGCCGCGTGCGCCGGATCACCCAGTAGTCGGCGATCAGCACGCCGGCGATGGTGCCGAGCGCGCCGCCGTAGAAGCCGAGCCAGGTGAACACGTACACGTTCGGGTTGGCGAGCAGGTTCCACGGCTGGATGACGATCCCGATCACCGCGGTGATCAGGCCGCCGGTCCGGAAGCTGATCAGCTTGGGCAGCGCGTTCGAGAAGTCGTACGACGGGCTGACCAGGTTCGCGGCGACGTTGGTGGTCAGCGTGGCCAGCGAGACCGCGAACAGGGCCAGGATGACCACTATGGTCGCCACCACGCCGCCGCCCGCGCCGAGCTGGCTGATGAGCGCCACCGGATCCCAGATCGCCTCGCCGAAGACGGCGATGGTGGCCGAGGTGGTGATCACCGCCAGCACCGAGAAGAGGGTCATGGTGGTCGGCAGGCCCAGCGCCTGGCCGATCGCCTGCTCACGCTGCCCTCGGCCGAAGCGGGTGAAGTCCGGCATGTTCAGGCTCAGCGTCGACCAGAAGGCGATCATCCCCATCAGCGACGGGAAGAAGAGGAGCCAGAAGCCGGCGCCCCATCCGACCTGCGACGGCTGGGTGAAGATGGCGCCGATGCCCGCCGGCTCGCCGGCGGCCAGGACCACCATCCAGATGGTCAGCAGCAGAGCGAAAGCGATGAGCAGCGGTGCCGACCAGCTCTCGAAGACCCGCAGCGTCTCCATCCCCTTCAGGATGATGTACACGTTGAGCAGCCAGAAGACTCCGAAGCTCAGCCACAGCGTCCATGGCTGGCCCGCGATGGTGCCCGCCGTATTCCAGAACGACCCCTCCCCCAGGATGGTGCCGATGAGGATGAAGATGGCCCCACCGCCGATCCAGGTCTGGATGCCGAACCAGCCGCAGGCGACGCCGGCGCGCAGCAGGGCCGCGATGTTGGCGCCGAGCGTCCCGAACGAGGCCCGGGCGAAGACCGGGAACGGGATCCCGAACTTCGTGCCGGCGTGGCTGTTCAGCAGCATCGGGATCAGGACGATCAGGTTCCCGAGCGCGATCGTCAGCAGCGCCTGGAACCAGTCCATGCCCAGGGTGATCAGGCCCGCAGCGAGGAGCCAGCTCGGGATGTTCACGCTCATCCCGATCCACAGCGCCATGTAGGCGTAGGTGGTCCAGGTCCGCCGCTCGATGCGGACCGGCGCCAGGTCCTCGTTGTAGAGCGAGCTGTCGGCTAACGCTGCCTGGGCCTCGGGCGCCAGCTCGTGACGACCGTCCGGATAGATGGTCTCTTCGTGCGCGGCCGCTGTCATGGGCTTCCTCCGCTCCTCCTCCGTGTGGAACCGCGAATCACCGCGGGCAACGCGACGCACCCCCCGGTCGAGGGCCTAGGTCACTCGTCGAGCCTCACCTCCTCCTCAAGCCCCCGCGCTGACGAGTCGCGCGTCCGGCAAGTGTCGCCAATAGATATAGCCTGCCCGCGCAAGTGCCCGTCAGGCGACGGCAGCGTCGGTCAGCTCGAGCGCGCGGTCGATGATGCTGAACCCCTCCGCCAGCTCGTCCTCGCTGATCGTCAGCGGCGGGTTGGTGAAGAAGTAGTTCCAGCGCACGAAGGTGTAGAGGCCGTCCTCCCGGAAGCGTCGTCCGAGGGCGGCCATCTCGTCGCTGGTGCCGTTGAAGGGGGCCATCGGCTCCATCGTGTCGCGGTCGCGCACCAGCTCCACGATCCCGAACAGGCCGATGTTCCTGACAGCGCCCACGCTGGGGTGCTTCTCCGCCAGGCGCTGATGGTGCTCGCGCATCACCTCGCCCATCCGCGCCGCACGCTCGATCAGCCCCTCCTCCTCGTAGACCGCGATCGTGGCCAGGGCGGTGGCGCAGGCGAGCGGGTGCGAGTTGTAGGTCAGCCCGCCGTAGAAGACGCGCTCCGCGAAGTGCTCGGCGATCTCCCGGCGCATGCCGACGGCGCCCAGCTGGACGTAGGCGCTGGTCAGCCCCTTGGCCATGGTCATGATGTCCGGCACCACGCCCCAGTGCTCGACGCTGAACCATTTCCCGGTGCGCCCGAAGCCGGCCATCACCTCGTCGGCGATCATCAGGATCCCGTACCGGTCGCACAGCTCCCGGACCCCCTCCAGGTACCCGTCGGGCGGGATCAGGATGCCGTTGGTGCCGGTCACCGGCTCCAGGATGAAGCCGGCGATGGTGTTGGGCCCCTCGAGCTGGATGATCTCGTCGAGGTGCGCGAGCGCCTCGTCGGCGCTGTCCCAGCCGCGCTGGATCCCGTGGTACGGGTCGAGGACGTGGACGACGCCGGGGATGCCGGGCTCGGCCGCCCAGCGTCGGGGATCGCCGGTGAGCGTGACCGCCCCCGCCGTCCCGCCGTGGTAGCTGCGGTATCGGGCCAGGATCTTGTGGCGGCCGGTGTAGAACCGGGCCAGCTTGATGGCGTTCTCGTTCGCCTCGGCGCCGCCATTGGTGAAGAAGAAGACGTCCAGGTCGCCCGGCGTCAGCTCGGCCAGCTTGGCGCCCAGCCGCGCTCGCGGCTCGGTCGCCATGAACGGGTTGGCGTAGGCGAGCTGCTCTGCCTGGCGACCGATGGCGGCGACCACCTTGGGGTGTCCGTGACCGACGTTGGTGCACATCAGCTGGCTGTTGAAGTCCAGGTAGCGCTTCCCCTCCGGCGTCCAGAAGTAGCTGCCCTTGGCCCCCGCCACCGGAATCGGCTCGACCTTGGACTGGGCCGACCACTCGAACAGCGTGTGGCGCTTGGTGAGCGCGACGATCTCCTCGCCGGTCATCGAGCCGGCGGTCGTCTCAACAGCCATCGTCTTCGACCTCGTGATGCAGGTCCCTCAGGATACCGATGCGTGCCTTCCCGCTCAGCCCGGACGCGTGCGGCGGAAGGCGATGGCGCGCCGTCCATCACCCAGCCGTAGCCGCCAGCCATCTGGCACACGGTCGGAGATGACGACTCGCTCCGCGCCAGCGAACGCGGCAAGGTCGTCGAGGGCGGCGCGGATGGCGCCGCCCACATCGGGCCCCATCGGCGCAT
>CAYXZN010000067.1:0-6596 GCA_964469325.1 uncultured Steroidobacteraceae bacterium | reverse complement strand
AGGTCGTCGAGGGCGGCGCGGATGGCGCCGCCCACATCGGGCCCCATCGGCGCATCCGGCTCGGCGAAGACGGCCCTGGCCTCCAGCACGCGGGCCTTCCGGTCGACCGCCAGATCGGCTCGGCCGATGAGCCGATCTCCGTGCAGGATCGGCATCACCCAGTAGCCGAACTGCCGCTTCGCCGCCGGCACGTAGATCTCCAGGCGGTAGCGGAAGCCGAACAGCAGCTCGGTCCGGTCGCGGTCGGAGACCAGGTTGTCGAAGGGCGACAGCAGCGTGGTGCGCGAGCCCGGAAGGCCGCCCGCCAGGGCGTCGAGCAGCGGGACGTGCTCAGCGTGGACGACCCAGTCACCGGGCAGCGGCCGGTCCGCTCCGGCAACCTCGCAGCGCACCAGCCTGCCCGCCGCGATCAGCTCGTCACGCGCCCGCTCCGCCACGGTCCGCGGCATGCCGCCGAACGGAGTGGGAGCGGCGGTGTACGGGGACGGCGGCGGCTGGGGCATGGCGCCCCGCGAGCGGACGGTCTGCTCGATCCGCTCCGCCACGGCCCGCTGGAGCGGAATCGGCGCGCGGAGGTGGTCCGGTACCACGCGCTCCGGCAGGTCCCACCGCCGCTCGCGGCCGCGACGGCCGGCGACCATCACCTCGCCCCGGCGCGAAAGCAGCTCCAGCATCCGGCCAACGCTCCGCTGGTCGCTCCAGCCGGTGGAGCGCCAGGGGCGCGCGGCGAGGTTCTCGAAGTCGCCGGTGGCGAGGGGCCCACGCCGCTCCAGCTCGCCCAGCACGTGGCGCCGGAGTGCGTCGTTGTCGGCCAGCCACTGCCGGACGTCGCGCGCCCGCTTGCTGTCGCCGAAAGGGGAGCCCTCGGCCGCGGCCGCGTAGATGGGGTAGTCGGCCATCGGCAGGATGTAGGCGTCGTGCTCGAACAGCGCGCGCTCCTCCCAGAGCAGCCGCTCCAGGTGGGCCGGGTCGTAGGTGCCGAGCCGCGACCACCCGACGAGCAGCTGGCTGCGTGCTACCGCGTTGGTGGGATCGATCTGGATGCGCCGCAGCCGCTCGGCGACCGCCATGATCCCGGAGCCGTCCGGCGGCAGCCGCTCCCCGGCGAGCAGCTGGGCGGCGACGCTGAGGCGTCGAACCTGATCGACGGTCAGCCGCAGCTCCGCGGATCGTCGCCCGCGGCCGCGACCCATGGCGGCGTCTGACCGGCTCACGCGGCCTGGGTCTGCGGCCGTCCGCGGCTCCGGTAGACGTGCAGGACCAGGCCCGCGACAACCGCCGCCGCGCCGACCGCGATCGGGATCGGCGCCATGACCAGCAGCGCCACCGCGCCCACCGCGAACAGCCCCCGCTCGAGCCAGCTCACCGGCCCGAGTATCCAGGCACCCGTCACCACCGCGAGCGCCGCCACGGCCACCGCCGATACGGGGAGCGCGACCGCAATGCTGAGCGGGTCGCTCCGCGACAGCAGGATCCCCTCGCCGGCTGGCGCCAGGACGAAGACGAACGGCACCAGGAAGGCGGGCAGCGTGTAGCGCCAGGTGAGCCACATGGTCTTGATGGGGCTGCCGCCGGTGATGGCCGAGGCGGCGAACGGCGACAGGGCGGTGGGCGGCGACACCTCGGACAGGACCGAGTAGTAGAAGATGAACATCGCCGCCGCGTAGTCGGGCACGCCGAGCTCGATGAAGGCCCGGCCGATGATCACCCAGCTGATGATGAACGACGCGGTGACCGGGACGGCCAGCCCCAGGAAGAGGATGGCGATGGCGGCGAAGACGGCTGTGAAGATCAGCGTCCCGCCCGCCAGCGCCACGATGATCCCCGCCAGCTTCAGCGCCAGCCCGGTCAACGTCAGGACGCCGACGATGATCCCGGCGGCCGCCATCACCGCCGCCACGGTCAGCACCCCCACCGCGCCCTGCGCCAGTGCGTCCCAGATGCGGCGTGGCGTCATCCAGGTCGATCGGTCCAGGAAGCTGAGCAGGAAGGCGAGGCCGGTGGCGAGCACCACCGCGCGGAAGGCGCTCATGCCCATCACCAGGAAGACCACGATCGCGATCAGCGAGCTGAAGTGGTAGCCGTAGCGCAACAGGAGCGTCTTGAGCGGCGGCGTCTCGACCGCGACGTCATGGGTCCGGAAGCGCCGTGCGTCCATCTCGATGGCGAGGATGATCCCGAGGTAGTAGAGCATGGTCGGGACGGTCGCCCAGATCAGGACCTCGAGGTATGGGACGCCCAGGTACTCGGCGATGATGAACGCCGCGGCTCCCAGCGTCGGGGGCGACAGGATGGCGCCGATGCCGGCGGCGGCGAGGACGCCGCCACCCTGCTCGGCGGGGTAGCCGGCCCGCCGCAGGATGGGCCAGGAGACTCCGCCCAGCGTGACCGTGGTCGCCACCCCCGAGCCGGACACGGTGCCGAGCAGGAAGCCCGCAAGGGTGACCGTCCTCCCCGGCCCGGAGCTGGAGCGGCGGAACGCGGCGAAGGAGACGTCCAGGAAGAACCGGCTGGCGCCCGAGATCTCCAGGACCGCGCCGTACAGGGTGAACAGGATCACGTACGTGGCCGCGACGCGCAGCGGCACGCCGAAGATGCCGGCGCTGCTCATCACGTTGTGGCCGACCATCCGTCCCCAGGTGTAGCTGTCGGTGTCGAACGGCGGCGGGAAGAGCGGTCCCAGGTAGCCGTAGGCGAGGAACGCCAGGCAGATGGCCGGCACGATCGGCCCCACGGTGCGGCGGGTGGCCTCGAGGACGAGGAGGATGACGGCGGTGCCCACCACCAGGTCGATGTCGGTGGGCACGATCGCCCGCCGGAAGAACTGGCTCGAGTCGATCACGATGAACCCGATCGACGCCACCGCGACCAGGGCGAACGCCCAGTCGAGCAGGTTGGGGTTGTCCGCGTGCCCCTCGTCCCGCGCCGCCTGGGATCGGCCCCAGCCACGGTAGGTGACGAAGGTGAGCGCCATGGCGCCCAGCAGGAACATCGGCAGGTAGACCTGCCGGGCGATCGGGTTGAAGACCCACCACAGCGCGAGGAGCGACAGTCCGACTCCCATGACCTGCACGACCAGCCGCGGCCAGCCGCTCAGCCTCCGGGCCGGTCGCTCGGCCTCGAACTCGGCGAGGATGGCTGCCTCGTCGATCCGCTCCGGATCGGCTCCGTTTGCCTGCTCGGGCCGGCCGTCCGTCACGACGAGGGCTCGACGGTCAGGGTGACGGTCGGAGCGGTGTCCGCCACCAGCTGCCAGAGGGCGACCGGTGCGCGGCCGGAAACCAGCAGCGTCCGCTGCCCCTGCCGCGTGGCAGCGATCGAGAGCTGGTCGAGAGCCACGGGCTCTGCGGCCCGCCCCGCCCACGGCAGGGTATCGCCGTCTGCCGTCGGCTTCGGTGCCTCCACACCGTAGTACTCGGCGAGGAGCGCGGGCTCCTCGGCCGCGACCGAGGTGAGCTCGAGCTGCCCGTCGCCGGTCACGGAGAACCGCTCCTCTGCGAGCGAGCCGTAGAGCGAGTTGCGGTAGCGGAGCGCGAAGGTGCCATCGCGAAGGTCGACCGCCATCAGCGTCTCCCCGCCGCCATCGCGGATGACGAGCCGCCAGTCGGCGTCGGTCGAGGCATCGGGTGCGAAGACGCCGCCCGCAGCCCGGATGCCGCCGGAGGCGAGGGCCGCAGCCGTGGCGACGACTCCCAGGATCGCCAGCGCGGCGAGGCCGGAACGCCGGCCTCGCACACGCCGGGAGAGCCTCCTAGTTCGCGTCGTAGTAGGCCTGCGCCCCCGGACACACCTCCATGAACTCCACCTCGCCCGCGGTCTGCGAGTCGAACTCCTCCGCGGCGGGGTGGACGTTCACGAGGTCCTCCTTCTGCTCGAAGATCACCTGGGTGATCTGCTGCTGGACCTCCTGCGACAGCGACGGGTTGGCGACCAGGACGTTCGGCACCACGATGGTCGGCACCGCCTGGTCCAGGCCCTCGTACGTATCGGCCGGGATCTCCCGCTCCAGATAGAACGGCCCGTGCTCGTCGGCCAGGTCCTGGGTGTACTCGGCGGTCGGCACCAGCGCCATGTCGCCGCCGGTGGCGAACTCGACCAGGGCCCCGGTCGGCAGGCCACCCGACCAGAAACCCGCGTCGATCGTCCCGTCGCGCAGACCCTCGACCGTCTCGTCCACCAGCAGCTGGGCACGCTCGATGTCCGCGTCGGGGTCGATCCCCGCCGCCTCCAGGATGCGCAGGGCGATCACCTCGGTGCCCGAACCCGGCGCACCGAGCGACACGCGCATCCCGCGCAGGTCCTCGACCGACTCGATGCCCGAGTCGGTGGTGGTCACCAGCTGGGTGAAGTTGCTGTACAGGATGCCGATGGCGCAGGCATCGACGGGGGACCCTTCGAAGTCGCCGCGTCCCTCGACCGCGTCGGCCGCCGTGTCGCCCAGCACGAGCGCCAACTGGGCCTGGTTGGAGCCGATCAGCTGCATGTTGTCGACCGAGGCGCTCGTCTCCTGCGCGGTCGCCTGGACGCCCTCGATGTTCTCGCTCAGCTCCTGCGCGATGCCACCGCCGAGCGGGAAGTAGACACCTCCGGTACCACCGGTGGCGAGGGTGATGCGCGTCGTGCCTGCTCCTCCGCCGTCGCCGGTCGCACCTGGAGCGGGCGAGCCGTCACCGCCCTCTCCGATCGGCTGACAGGAGAGCAGCAGGGCGGCACTGGCGAGCAGCGCGCCGGCCGCTGAGAGCGGTCGGCGGGCTGCGCCGCCAAGATTTCGGGGAAGACCGGTCTTTGCCAGACTCACGTGATTCCTCCTCCACACGGCGGTCAGGCCGCCGCTACCACGCTCGGGTCTCCGGCACGAAGTCTACCCAACCCGTCCAGCCTGGAAGGAGCGCAGGATGGCCTCCACCGATCGGTCCGCATCGGCGGCGGTGGTCGACCAGTTGCTGACGCTGATGCGCATCGCGGCGGTGCCGTGCCAGGTCGTGCCGCCAAGCCAGCAGGTGCCGTCTTCCTGGACCCGCCGGATGACGTCGCGTGTCAGCGCGTCCGGGTCGTGGCCCTCCGCGGTGAAGCGGACCAGCACCTGGTTCAGCACCACCTCGTTGAGAACCTCGACGCCCGCCTCGGCCGCGAGCCGATCGGCCATCTGCCGCGCGATCCGGCAGCAGCGCTCCACCATCTCACGCACCCCGTCCCGGCCCAGGCTGCGCAGGGCCGCGTAGGTCGCGAAGCCGCGCGCGCGCCGCGAGTACTCCGGCACCCACTCGAACTCGTCGCGCTCCCGGGTGCCGTACTGGATGTAGGCGGCCCGTGGCGGGGCAAGGGCGGCGTGATGCGCCGATGCATCGGCGACGAAGGCGTACCCGGCGTCGTACGGCACGTTCAGCCACTTGTGCCCGTCGGTCGCCCACGAGTCGGCCGCCCCGGCCCCGTCCAGCAGGTGCCGGAGCTCCGGGCTGACCGCGGCCCACAGTCCGAAGGCGCCGTCGACGTGGACCCACGCGTTCGGTCGTCGTCGGCGCACCTCCTCGATGATCGGCCCCAGCGGGTCGAAGGCGCCGGTGTTGACGTTCCCGGCCTGGAGGCAGACCAGGAGCGACGCGTCGCCGTCGCCCAGCACCTGCCGCAGCGAGCCGAGGTCCATCCGTCCCTGCCCATCCGTCCCGGCCACGGTCACGCGGTCCGCGCCGAGTCCCAGGTACTGGAGGGCGGTGTGCAGCGTGGCGTGCCCCTCGGCCCCGACCAGCACCTCGATCTCCGGCGCCCCGAACAGCCCCCGCCGCTCCACGTCCCAGCCGGAGCGGGCGAGCAGGGCGTGCCGCGCGGCGGCGAGGCAGGTGAAGTGGGCCATCTGGCAGCCGGTCGCCAGCCCGAACGAGGTCCCGCTCGGCAGCCCGAACAGCTCGACCAGCCACTCCCCGGCCACCTCTTCAGCCACGGACGCGGCAGGCCCGGTGGCGTAGGAGTGTGCGTTCTGGTCCCAGGCCGATGTCAGCCAGTCCGCTCCCAGCGCGGCCGGCAGCGCACCGCCGATCACGAAGCCGAAGTACCTCGGGCCCGGCATGCCGATGATCCCCGGATCGGCGTTGCGCGCCAGCTCCTCGATCACCGTGACCGGATCGGCGGGCGCAGCGGGGAGCGGCCCGCCGAGGGTCGCGCGCAGCTCGTCGACGGTCCCGCGGGCGCCGACCGGACGCTCCGGCAGCGACTCCAGGAAGCTTCCCGCCAGCGCCGTGGTGCGCTCGAGAAGCTGGGGCCAGGCGGGGGCGCGGGGCTCGGTCATCAGGCTCCTCCGGGGGGCGAGGTATCGGCTGGGCGGGTGTAGAGTATCGGCCTTCCATCCTGGGCTACACCGAGCGCAGACGTTCATTCGGAGGAGGCTCACAACCCATGGCGCGAATCGTCCGCGGGGCCCTCGTCCAGGCGGAGTGGACCGGCGACAAGGAGTCGATGATCGAGAAGCACATCGGGTACGCGCGCGAGGCAGCCAAGCAGGGCGCGCAGGTGATGTGCTTCCAGGAGCTCTTCTACGGGCCCTACTTCTGCCAGGTGCAGGACCCGCAGTACTACAGCTTCACCGAGAAGATCCCCGACGG